>CAZUNC010000056.1:0-12988 GCA_964621475.1 uncultured Defluviitaleaceae bacterium
AAACCATGTCTCTTTTTATCCGTTTTTCAATTTGCGCAACTTATTCTACCTTATCCCTTTATTTTTTATGGAATAATGTAATTTATTCATACTTAGAGTTTATTTCCATGAGTGAAGTTTGCTTTTCACCGTGCATCTCTTTCCAAAAAATGCTATTGCTGTTTTTATTAGAGGCTTCTCACGGGGAGCATCGGTAAAATATCTCCGTTCATCGATCTGTTTAAGACCTTTATCAGCAGCTTCCTCAAGCAATGTCTCAGATTTAGATGCTTTAAACTCAAATATAATACTGAAATCCTTTCTTTCATATAGTATATCATAGCGACCGTCTCCGCTTTCGCGATTTGATAATGGTTGTTTTTTATATGTTGCATCCTCGTATGCCGATAAAACGCCCAACATAAATATGTGATATAAACGTTCCTTTGTACTTGTTTCATCTTCAATCAAATCAAAATACGATAAACGATCACTCAAATATCGTTGTGCATCCATATCAAATACTTGCAAATTATTTATATTATCAAATAAGCCCTTCATTGCGCCGCTGTCCTTGACAACATCAGTTAATATAAACTCCTTCCAAACATTCATCAGCTCTATATTAGGTATTTTCAACGTATAAGTCTCATTTCCACATGATTGTTCGAGCGATAGATAACCGGATTGCAACAATAATGAATAAAACATGCTGTCATCTACATCTTTGTTTAGTTCATCCAACGATATGCGGCGGCTCACAAAAACCTCAATCGCCTCTCCGTTTAGCAACCTGATGATGTTTGCCTTCCGTTTCTCATTCAACATACGGTATATTATTTTTATCGTACCGCTTCTGCCCCAGTAGTTTTCATAACTTGAGTTTTGTATAAATGATAAAACCGAGTAAATGTTATATATCGGTTTATTGTTTATAGTAACCCCGTTATACCATCTGCGCAGTTCATATTTGTCAAACGATAATTTTTTATTCAACAAATCTATCTCGTCGTCCGTAAGCCCGAAATCATCCGTGTATACCCTGTCTCCAAACAGATCATAAACCGCTAAATTGTTTAATCCACTCAGTATGCTTTCACGGGATATACGCATGACACCGGTTAATAAGGCTTTCTGAAGGTAAGGGTTGCCCTTTAATGCCGCAGATAAAAAAGCGGTCTCAAATCTACGAATGTCATCATAGTTTTCAGTGTCAACATTATCGGTCAGCAGCTTGTCATATTCATCGATTAAGATATATGAACGCTTGCCCGTAATATGATAGACCAATTCGGTAAGCAGTAAAATCCCTTCCGAATACGAATCCACGTTTTCAATGAACTGATCGATCGATCGCCTTAGGTAATCCGTGAGAGAGTATTCATTAGCATAAAGAGAGATATATTTGTCAACTTGCTTGTTTATTTGTTTCTTATACCCGTCAGCAGTCAAATTCTTAAAATCAAACAAAAATGTCGGAGCTGAATGCGCTTTGTGCCAAGTTTGGCTACTCTCAATATACAACCCGTTAAATAAAGCCCTATTATCATTTAAATCTGTAAGAAATGTATATAACGTATCCATATTTAAGCTCTTGCCAAGGCGCCTCTGCCTGACGACGAGTTGCACGGAGTTTGATTCTCTTAAAAAGCTCTCTATAAATCTCGTTTTGTCGATATAAAGATTGCCGTTTTCAATGATGTTTCTAAATAATGATGTACTCAGGTCTATTTGATTAATATCTCCCCTAATATTTGCCATGCTCTCATCCCCTTGCATATTTAATTCCGCATAATTATAGCATTTCGTCCAATGAATAAGCAACGATACATGCGCCAAAGAATCATTTGCCATAGCCTTAATACTGCGTTATCATAGCAGGAGTAATTCCAATATTTTTAAGGGGGATACACATGCAGAGATTACCGATAGCATTGGAGCTTTATTCGATCAGGGACGAATTGTTTTTGGATCTTTTGGGTTCACTAAAAAAGGTAAAGGCAATGGGTTATGACGGTGTAGAATTCTTTGGCGGCCACGGCTTTCCGGCCGAGGAGGTTGTAGAAGCACTCGCCGAAACCGGCTTATCGATATGTGGCTGGCATACGGGTTGGGACATGCTCTCAAAGGAAAAGATAGACGATACAATCGCATACAACAAAGCCGTAGGCAACAAATATATCATTATCCCGGGCATCGGTGGTTTAAACACGGCTGCGGATTGGCATAATTTTGCTAAAGAGGTAAACCGCATTGCTATTAAGCTAAAGGAACATGGTATGGCCACAGGTTATCATAACCACGCGTTTGAATTCCAACCTGTAGACGGAGAGTTGCCTTGGGAAATATTCTTCAAGAGCACATCACAAGAGGTCATCATGCAGATCGACACCGGCAACGCCGCGAGTGGCAACGCCGATTTCCGCGAATGGGTCAAAAAGTTCCCGGGGCGTAGCAAGACCGTACACCTAAAGCCATATTCAATGAAAGACGGCTTTGACACGATGATCGGCACAGACGATACGAACTGGGGAGAGGCATACAGGATCTGCCGCGATCTGGGTGGTGCAGAATGGTTGGTCGTAGAATATGAATCAGACAAGCTGCCACAGCTCGAGGGTGCTCAGAAATGCATCGAGGCACTAAGGTCCTTAGAGGCACAGGGCGCGTTTTATTAAATCGATATAAGTCAAATAACTCGGGAGGTAGTTATGCACAACGAAACCATCAAGAGTATTATGGAACGCCGCAGTACGCGGGCATATGAGCCCGAGCAGATCAAGGACGAAGAACTACAAACCATCATCGAATGCGGCTTGTGGGCACCCAGTGCGATGAATCTGCAGAGCTGGCATTTTACTGTTATACAAAACGCTGATCTAATAGACTGGATGAACGAGCAGGTCAGACCCAAGCTGCCTCCGGAGGCCACCGAACGCATGAAAGGCCGTTTTAACGGCAGGGATGATTTCTCGATCTTTTACGGTGCGCCTACACTTATCTTGGTATCGGGCGACAGCGCAAACGGCTCTGCCGCATCGGATTGTGGCTTTGCTACGGAGAACATGTGCCTCGCCGCGCATTCGCTCGGCATAGGCTCATGCATCGTCGGTCTGGCGGCCTTGATATTTAACGATGAAAACGCCGCTGAGTATCTCGAGGAGCTCGGGGTTCCGAACGGTTACAAGCCGTTTTATGCGATTGCGCTGGGGTATCCTGCTATGGAAATGCCCAAGCCCACGCGTGAAGACGGCAAGGTAAACTATATAAAATGATGAAAAAACCGCGTGCGCTAGTGATCGTCAACCCCGTGGCCGGGCGTCGAAAGGCCAATAACCTATTATATCGCATCAATGAGGCGTTCCTCCGCAGAGGCTTCGGCACGTCTTATTTCATCACGGGCAAATCCGGGGAGGCCACGGAGCTCGTTATGGAAAACGGCGCATTTTATGACCGTGTCGTATGCTGTGGTGGAGACGGAACATTAAATGAGGTCATAAAAGGGATATTGACATCCGGTTTGGAGCTGCCGATCGGTTATATACCAACCGGCACGACTAACGATTTAGCGCACGCATTAAACATGCCTACGAACTATATCGACGCAATCGACACGGCCTGCGGTAAAAATATCCGCAGCCATGATGTCGGCGAGTTCGACGAGGGGCTGTATTTTTCATATACAGCCTCTTTCGGCGCGTTCACAAAGGTCTCTTACGAAACCCCTCAATGGCTCAAAAACACCTTCGGGCGTTTGGCTTATCTTGCAAATGGCGTCAAGAGCCTCAGTGAGATCACGAGCCGATCCGCTCATGTATACAGTAACGGTCTCGAGGTCACGGGGGATTTTATATTCGGTTGCGTGACGAACTCGACAATCATTGGCGGCCTGTTAAAGATCCCTGGCGAGGACGTTCGTTTTGACGACGGATTATTCGAGGTACTGCTCGTGCGCAGACCCGAAACCCTCGAGGAGCTCACGGATATCTTTAACGGCATCATGAATAACGACTACAGCGGCGAAAACGTGACCCGTTTTACGACCTCGCATGTGGTTTTTGATTTCGACGATGAAACCGAGTGGACCATAGACGGTGAATTCGGAGGCGCAAAAAAGCGCACAGAGATAAAAAATCTGCCGTGCGCTGTAAAGTTTATATGTTGAAAAACCTCATAAAACCCCCTATTTACAAGGCTTAGAGGATGTTCACTTTATTGACATGACTAACATATAATGCTATAGTTGGAATGATACCAAGCTTTTTTCATTTCTTAAGGGGGATTACCATGGAGCTCTTCAGAGGTTCGGGTGTGGCGTTAGTGACGCCGTTTCATGACGACGGTTCGATAAATTTCGAAAGCTACGAGCGATTGATACAATTTCATCTCGACAACGGAACAGACGCGATCATAGCCTGCGGCACCACAGGCGAGCCGTCCACACTCACAGATGACGAACAGATAGATGCGATAGCATTTGCCGTAAAGGTTGTAAACAAAAAAATCCCGGTCATCGCGGGAGCCGGCAGCAACGACACCGCGCACGGGGTAAATCTGTGCAAGCGCGTTCAACAGGCCGGAGCGGACGGCCTACTGCTTGTTACACCGTATTACAACAAAACCACGCCTAAAGGCCTCGTGGAGCACTATTCAAAAATAGCCGCGTCCGTGGATCTTCCGATCATCTATTACAATGTACCGGGGCGTTCGGGCCTGAACGTAACGCCGCAGATGGCGCTCGCACTGTCAAAGATCGAGAATGTAGTAGCCGTAAAGGAAGCGAGCTTTAACATCGTGCAGATAGCTGAGATAGCTGAACTCTGCGGGGACAATCTGACGATCTATTCCGGAAACGACGAGCATATCGTTCCGGTGCTGTCCTTGGGCGGCAAGGGCGTCATTTCCGTATTGGCTAATATCGCGCCGCAGCAGACACATGACATGGTCATGAGTTACTTAAACGGCGATACGAAGGAAAGCCTTCGCCTCCAGCTTGAGTACCTTCCACTGATTCGCGCGCTGTTTTCGGAGGTAAATCCGATCCCTGTCAAGGAAGCCCTGAATACGATGGGCTATGGCGTAGGCGGATATCGTCTGCCATTGACTACGATGGAGGACAAGAACAAAGCCGAACTCAAGCGTGTACTGGAAACCTATAAAATGATTTAACGACTAAGTTTTTACTTTCAGAGGTAGATATGCCAAAGATTATTTTAAACGGATATATGGGAAAAATGGGTCGCGTCATACGCTCCTTGTCTGAAAATGACAAGGACTGTGAGATCGTAGCGGGCATAGATATCGCACCGGCTGGAAGCGCATCGCCGTTTCCGTCGTATGCGAGCATCTTTGACTGCGCGGTCGGCGCGGATGTCATCATAGACTTTAGCACCGCCGATGCGGTGTCCGATGTAGTTGAATACGCGGTCAAGACGCGCACACCGGCGGTCATTTGCAGCACGGGCCTCTCACAGAGGATCATAGATGCGGTCACAGACGCGTCGAACCACGTCGCGATGTTTCGCTCAGCAAACATGAGCATGGGCATAAACCTCATAGCCTCGATCATAAAAAAGATTTCACCGGTATTATATGATTCAAACTTCGATATAGAGATCATCGAGCGCCACCATAACCAGAAGATTGACGCACCGAGCGGCACTGCTATCTTGCTTTACGAAGCCGCCAATGCCGCGCTCGATAATACGATGCGCCCTATTTACGACCGTTCGCAGCTGCGCGAAAAGCGCACGCGAGACGAGATCGGCATACACGCGATCCGCGGCGGTAACATCGTCGGCGATCACAATGTAGTATTCGCCGGTAAGGACGAGGTCATCGAGCTTTCGCACAGCGCAGGCTCAAAGGATGTGTTCGCGGTGGGCGCTCTAAACGCTGCGAAATATTTAGCCGGTAAACCGCCTGGCTTATATACGATGGAGGATATGATGGAGGCATTACTTTAATGCGCCTGACGATATCCCTTCCCAAAACACAAATGAGAAAAACAATGGCGGCCGCGATTGCCGAATACAGCAAACGTCTAAGCCGCTTCTGCAAGCTGAGCCTTCAATACGGTTCGGATATATACACGGTGCCCTCATGCACCCCAGAGAACATTTCTTCCACGGAGCTTGCCCAGATCATCGAGCGGATGAGGGTAGGCTCCGTTTCTGATTTGAAGGTCATGATCTATGCCGAGGCCCCGCCTGTCGTTTTTACTGTAAACGAAAAGACATACTTGCTGTCGATTGCCGGATTGCCTTTTGATGTACAGGTTGTTATAATCTTAGAACAGATATATAGAGCCTTTAAAATCATACACGGGGAAACATACCATAAATAATTCCGATAAATATTTGTAACATCTTGTTGACAGTGAATTTCAATCTTTGTATAATAATCCCGTCAACGTTTCTTAACATTTGCGTAATAATATTAACTCAACAATACAGGTTTTAATACAAAGGAGGAACAAGATTGTCGCGAGGGATTTCGGTTCCAAAGATTATCACATCCATGACATTTGCGGTTTCATTATCCTTGATGCTTACATACACAGCCTTTGCTCAGAATACGGGCAAGGTAAACGACGAAAGCGTAAACGTACGTACGCAACCATCTACGGGTTCGCAGATTGCAATGAAGGTCAATACCGGCAAATCCGTAGTCGTCAACAAGGTCGAGGGTGAATTTTACAACATATCGGTAGACGGCAAGTCCAATCTGTACATAAGCACAAAGTTCATAGACATAACCACCGCGGATGCCAAGGTCAAAGGTACCGGCATTAATATTAGGACAAGCCCGTCCACAAACGGACAGGTGCTCGGTCAGGTAGGCGACGGCGAGTTATTAACCGTCAAAGGTAAAACAACCGGTAACGCAGCCGGTTGGTATGCGATAGACTACAAAGGCAAGACAGGATACATAAAATCAGAGTTCCTGACAGGTTCCCTACTCGCAAACGTAAAAGCGATGTCCGCTAGTGATATGGAAGCCGCAAACGCCAAGGCCATAGCCCAATCACAGGGCGCTGCAGCCGCAACCCCGGCACCTCAGGCCCCTGCTGCTACGCCTACACCGGCACCCGTTATCCCGCAGCCAGTTTCGGGACCACCAGTGGTCAGTCAATTTTCCGCTCCAGCTGAGCCAATATCGGCTGTACAGTCGATCCAGCAGGCCTACGATGATCAAGCATTATACATGGAGATAGAGGCCGAGAACTTAGTGTTCTCACCCGCCGATTTAGCACCGTCCGTATTGGACATGGCATCTATATCAAATGATGTGGATCCGATAGCTGGTATATACGGCGTGGTGCAATCCTCAGACGGTTTGAACCTACGTATGGAGCCATCTACATCATCCGAGATCATACTTGCACTACCTAATAATGCTACAGTTGATATCGTGTTCGTCGGCAACAACTGGCATAAGGTCAAGTACGACGACCAAATCGGCTATGTATGGGCTGAGTTCTTTGAATTAAAGACAGGCGACAAGCCCGAAACCGTATACTCCGGTAACACGGTCGGCGAACAGGTTGTTTCATATGCCAAGGCATTCCTGGGTACCCCATATGTCTGGGCCGGCACAAACCTAAACAAAGGCGTCGATTGCTCGGGATACATATACTCGGTATTTAAGCACTTCGGTGTAACCCTGAGCCGTTCGTCGGCTTCGATGGCCGCAAACAACGGCACGAGGATCAACAGCAAGTCCGAGCTTCAGCCCGGTGACCTCGTATTCTTCGGTAACTACGGCGGCAAGGCAGTTGAGCATGTAGGCATCTACATGGGTGGCGGACAGTTTATACACGCGGCAAGCACAAAGGCAAAGCGCGTTATCATATCAAGCCTGTCGGAGTCATATTACGCTACAAATTATAAGTTTGGATCAAGGGTATTTTAATAAGCATCAATAAAGGGGCTGTTGCAGAATCCAAAACCAGATCATGGTTTATTCTGCAGCAGCCCTTTGTATTTGAGACGGAGGCGACTAAAATGGCATATCTGACTATCGGTAAGATGGCAAGGCTCAACAATGTATCTGAGCAGACCCTACGGCTCTATGACCGGATGGGTTTGCTTTCGCCATGCGAAACAGGTTCAAATGCTTATCGCTACTACAATGTTAAGCAATGCGCGCGGCTTGATATGATCCAATATATGAAATCGATGGGTATAAAGCTCAATGATATAAAGAAATACTTGGACAGCTGCGAGATATCGTTGATCACAGGCCTCTTGAAACAAAAAGCCTCGCAGATCGACGAGGACATACGCGCGTTAAAATATCAAAAGCGGGCGATCGAACGCACCATCAATAGCTTCGAGCGTTACTCAACCGCTCCACCCGACGGTACAGTGCTCGTAGAATATATCGGTAGACGCGGTATGTATTGCGTTGATTCGGGGATAAACTTCTATGACTATGACATCGAAGTATATGAGAAGATATTACGGGACCTGAAGGATCGACTGATCGCCGATCACCTGCCGCAGATATATTTCTGCAACGCCGGTTCGATCATGCGCCATGAGGATTTTGAACAGAAACAGATGATCTCTACTGAAGTATTCGTGTTTGTGGATGATGATTTCGTTCAAAAGGACTTGGTGCGTTATATCGAGCCGAATGCTTATCTATGCATATACTGTGACAGCTTCGACAAGGAAAAGTTATATATAGACAGGCTGTTTGACGCGATACATTCCAACGGGTATAAGGTCTGTGGAGACTATATATGTGAGGTGATCTCGGAGCTACCGATCACATGTGACAATATTCGGGGTATGTTCTTGAGATTACAGGTCCCGATAAAATTTGCT
This sequence comes from uncultured Defluviitaleaceae bacterium, assembly GCA_964621475.1. GTDB lineage: Bacteria > Bacillota > Clostridia > Lachnospirales > WQUN01 > CAYURR01. Next base: position 8,814 of record CAZUNC010000056.1, read on the forward strand.
TGACATTATACCGAATACAACCTTTATATTTGAATATGTACATCAATTGGTCATTACATTTAGAGAGGGGTTTTTCGATATGCAGAAAGAAAAGATCAGGGTCGTGCAGTACGGTTGCGGTAAGATGGCAAAGTATATCCTGCGCTATTTATATGAAAAGGGCGCGGAGATCGTTGGCGCGATAGACATCAACCCGGCTGTGGTAGGTATGGACATAGGCGACTATGCCGAGCTCGGTGTGAAGTTAGGTGTAACGATACGCGATGACGCGGATGCGGTGCTCGATGAGTGTGATCCAGATATCGCTGTGGTTACGTTGTTCAGCTTCATGACAGACCTCTATCCGCATTTCGAAAGATGCGCGGTGCGCGGCATAAATGTCATATCAACCTGTGAGGAGGCCATCTATCCATGGACGACGGCTTCGGCGCTCACAAACAAACTTGACAAGCTCGCAAAGGAAAACGGCTGCACGATCGTAGGCTCCGGCATGCAGGATATATATTGGATCAACATGATCGGCTGTGTAGCTGGGGGCGTACACCGCATCGACAAGATCGAGGGTGCCGTGAGTTATAACGTCGAGGACTATGGCCTTGCGCTCGCTAAAGCGCATGGCGCGGGTCTGACACCCGAGGAATTCGAAAAGGAAATCGCCCACCCAGAAACACTGGAGCCGTCGTATGTATGGAATTCAAACGAGGCACTCTGCTCCAAGCTCGGTTGGACGATCAAGTCCCAGACACAAAAATGCGTACCGTATTTCTATGACAAGGACTTGTATTCCTCCACGCTCGGTGCGACGATCCCGAAGGGAAATTGCATCGGTATGAGTGCTGTCGTTACGACCGAAACCTTCCAAGGCCCGATCATCGAGACCCAATGCATCGGTAAGGTGTATGGCCCAGACGACGGTGACATGTGTGACTGGAAGATCATCGGTGAGCCCGACACAACCTTCTATGTCCAAAAGCCCGCTACAGTCGAGCACACCTGCGCGACGATCGTAAACAGGATACCATCGGTATTAAACGCACCAGCTGGTTACATAACCGTAGAGAAGTTAGAAGATGTGGAGTATCTTTCATATCCGATGCATGTGCAGATGTAAGAACATAGGCGTATTATAAGCCAATGCAAAAAAAAACGCACTTAATAAAGCCATGTATAATAGGATATTTACCCATTATTATACATGGCTTTATCACCAAGGCCTTACAAGTATGCAAAATAACTATTGCAAAGTCATTGTTTTATTTCATGCACTTAACAAAAATAAGCCTTTGTACAAAAAATCATCCAGTTGATCATCACTCATGCATCCATATTTGCGATTATAATACTTAGGAAAAAGACTGTGATATTCCAGCAGTGCATCAGGTTGATTTATTGTATAATCAATAATTTGATCATACAACCAGTGTTTACTATCCCTTTTCATGTTTTTATAAATGTCAGCCTTCGTTAAGTCACTCCAGTCATTGGCTTCTCTGATGCGATTTATAATAACAGCATAGAGATACTGACGAGCTTTAAATAAATAGTTCTTCCTTACAATATTTTTGGGAACAAGTAGCAATTCCTTACCATTATGAAGCCAAAATGGTTTAATTACTCTGATCCAATCTTCTTTTTCATGATCCCATGTCCATAATATATTACTATCATCAGGCTTCCGATTATATTTTATCATTTGGGATGAGGTATAATCATTTAGATTACTGTGAATAATATTAGTAATCAAATCAGAAAGATTATCCTTGTCAAACCCTCGGATAAGTGTAGTAATGTCCTGAGCTTTATTAATTGTGGGAATAGCGTTAGTTAACTCGTACAATGGATATAGACTTTTATGCAGTCCTTCAACAGTCTTACCTTTACCGTTATCACCATTTCCATAACCTAATTTTGTTGCATTTTTCTCGTGTGCAAAATTGTATAGACGGTCTAGACCATTACCTTTTGCCCGATATGCATTGAACAATTTATTAAAGAAGCTGTTGATACATAGCGAGGCCTCTCGATGCCAGGCTTCATCACTATTTTCGATTAGGCATGGATCAATAAATAGTTTATTATCGCTGTTTAAAAAAATATCAAGGAAGTCAAAATTGATGTGCCCTTTAAGGCCTATCTTTAAATAATCAGATGCGTACATTACCTATCTCCTTTAAATGTTATTTGTAATAATATATATAATCACAAAAACAAATAAAAGCTTGTAATTTAACCTTTCTGGACACGCAGATATCATATTGCACCTTTTTTAGTTTTTTGATAAAATTCAGGAGTTTCAATAGGTAAAGTATCTTTTTAGGTGCTTCTGCCATCCTACAAGACACCGAGCTGCAACTCGGTGTATTTCTTTTATTTATTTATGTGTTGATGCAAAAAATTGTTCTGGATTATACCCTAGCGCTCCCTCTATGAGTTTATTTGCTAAATTTATTTTTGAATGAGATGTACTCAACTCACTCATCCTAGAAATCCCACTTTTACCATACTTATCTTTGTGAATAACCCACACTTGATCGCGGCGAATTTCTCCGTTTATTAACAGCGGTTGATGAGTTGTACATATCAATTGTGCACCATGAGGGTTGCTGTTCTCGTTGGTGAATAACATCACGATCTCCTTTACAAGAGATAAGTGCAACCCGTTATCTATTTCGTCCAAAACCAACACACCCCCATCTTCAAGAACATCAAATAAATAAGGAAGTGCTGTAAACAACTTAACGGTGCCTAGAGATTCGTCATTTAGAAAATCAATTGATGTGATATCTATTTCTTCTTGTTGACTAAATACCGCATGTTCTGTCTTTACGTCGTATATCATCTTCTTTGCAATTATTTCTCTGTTCTCAAAATCATCAAATTCTATCTTTTGCCTGCTAGTTTCTTCTTCTTCGATTGAAATAGATAATTTTCGTAGCGTAGGGTCCGCTCTTTGCATAATCGCTTTATATTTATTTAAGCGTTCTTCAGAAAAAGATTTTTCAGAGCTATTGGGTCTCACTCTCAGAGCAGTCATATTAAGAACATTTATACCACTTATTGCCTCAACTATCCTAATCGCTAATGAATTATTTAAAAAGGCCGCCATTGGTAAACACAATGCCTCATCTTTAACAACATGTTTATTTTTCTCAAAAGATTTAAATTCGGAACGCAAATTGATATCTTTGAATGAGGATGAACTTCTTTCAAGTAATTTTTCAGTTCGTTTATTTCTTTTAGTCAGTAACTCATAAATAATTTTCTTTTTCATGATGCTAAACTCATAATGATAAGTTGTTCCATCCATTAAAAATTCAATAGAGAAAACAGTCGGTTTATCACAATAACTTAAATCAAAAGCAAATGTAGGAACAATTTCATCTATTCCTTTAAGAGAGGGAATTGCAAGCAACTGTGGGTTATTTATTGCCGACAGGGGAGACCAGTCAAGTAGTCTTTGTATTTCCCTAAGAATTTTACAGAAAAAAGTTTTACCTGATCCATTTGCTCCATATACAAAGGACACTTTATTTAGCCTATCATTATCTACAACAAAAGTATTTTCCAAAAACTCCCTCTTATTGTTTTCAGCTACAGTTGTAAACTGAATGCACTCAGCAAAAGAAGCAAAATTTGATACCGAAATATATTTAAGATATATCTTATTCATATTTTTCCTCCATCTCTTTCAATAGATTAACACTTCCACCCAATTATGTCAAATGTTATTATTATTATTCCGCACATCATGCTCATTTATCCATTTAACGCATTGGCAAATCTACATCTTATGGAATGTAAATCCTCTGTAATGACCTAAATGAGCTTTCAATCATATTTGATCATTACATGTAACCATACAAATATTTTAACGAATATATTTCCTTACACAACGAAAAATAGATATGCGCTATAAAAAAATAGTGTGATTTAAGGGGAGGATATTATGCAACAGCTAAAAATGGGTATTATCGGAGCGGGATTGGCATGGGAACGGTTACACTTCCCGGCATATGAACGCCTGAAGGATAGGTATACAGTAACGGCAATATGCGATACGGATATAAAAAAGGCTCAAAAGGCCTGTGACATGGTTCATATACCGCATGCTAACGCATACGACGCTGTAAATAAAATGCTGCATTCCGCGGAGATAGACGCCGTAGACATTATGG
>CAZUNC010000057.1:0-12917 GCA_964621475.1 uncultured Defluviitaleaceae bacterium
GAAAGCCTTTCGGCTCGGTCAAATGGGCAACGGAGATGATGCCGTTCTGGGTGGCCGATACGGACTTTAAGGCACCGGACGAGGTTTGTGCGGCGTTGCATGAGGTGATTGAGCACGGGGTTTTCGGTTATGAAAATATGCCGGAGGATCTGTTTGAGAATGTAGTGGCATGGGAAAAAGCGCGTCATGGGCATCACGCAAAGGCTGAGTATGTTACGGCGATACCGGGTGTCATCAGCGGCTTGACTGTCGCGGTGCAGACATTTACTGAGCCCGGTGACAAGGTGCTCATAAATACACCGATATATCCGCCGTTTTATTATGTGATCAGGGACAATGCGCGCATTGTCGCAGACGCGCCGCTTAGGTACACAGACGGACGCTACGAGTTGGATTTTGATCTAATAGAGGAAAACCTGCGGGATGTTAGGCTCTGGCTGTTTTGCAGTCCGCACAACCCGACCGCGCGCTGCTTTACGGCTGACGAATTGAACAAGGTCGCGGAACTCTGTGCAAGGTATGACGTTATCTTGGTGTCGGACGAAATACATAATAATGTCATATTTCCCGGGCATAAGCATGTCCCGATGGCCATGATAGACGCGCAGGCAGACGCACGTACGATCACGTTGATATCCCCGGCAAAGGCTTTCAGTCTTGCTGGATTTTCGACTGCGTTTGCGATCATATCGAATGCGGACATACGCGAGCGTTTCCAAAATACGGCACATCGCAACTGCCTCCATCTGAACGCGATGGGTCTGAGGGCCGCAAACGCCGCGTACCGTTACGGGGCACAATACATAGACGAGTTGACAGGTTATCTGTATGGAAATATGCAATATGCTATTGATTTTTTTGCCGAACACATCCCGGGTATCAAGCCTGTAGTACCGGAGGCTACCTACCTTATGTGGTTGGACTGCGCGGGTTTGAATCCGGGCGAGGCGTTGCTTGATGACTATTTCACGTCGCGTGGGTTGTTCCTATGCGAGGGCGAGCAGTATTTGCCGAGGGAAACGAACCGGTTTATGCGCTTTAACTTTGCATGTACGCGGGATACCCTCAAGCAGGGACTCGAACTGATGAAAAAATAGAGGATGAAAAATAAGGAGGTTGAGCATGAGCAAGCTGATCATTAACCCAAAGGTCAAGAAAAGCAAAATCAACCGCAACATTTATGGGCATTTCTCCGAGCATCTGGGCCGTTGCATATACAACGGCATCTTTGTCGGGAGGTCATCACCCATACCGAACACGAACGGCATAAGAAACGATATCGTGCAGGCGCTGCGCAATATCAAGATACCGGTATTGCGTTGGCCGGGCGGGTGCTTTGCAGACGAGTATCACTGGATGGACGGCATTGGACCGCAGTCAAATCGCAAGCGCATGGTCAATACCCATTGGGGCGGCGTGATCGAGGACAACAGCTTTGGCACGCATGAGTTCATGGATCTCTGCGAGTTATTGGGCTGTGAGCCGTATATCAATGGCAACATGGGTAGCGGCACGGTGCGCGAGATGAGTGAATGGATTGAGTACCTGACGTTTGACGGGGTTTCGCCGATGGCTGAGTTACGCGAGCAAAACGGCCATAAAGAGCCCTGGAAGGTCAAATACTTCGGAGTAGGGAACGAGAACTGGGGTTGCGGCGGCAATATGAGGCCCGAGTATTACGCAGACGAATACCGCAGATACCAGACCTACTGCCGCAGCTATGGTGAAAACAAGTTGTACAAGATCGCATGCGGCTCGCATGACGATGACTACAACTGGACCGAGCAGCTCATGAAGATCGCGGGCAGGTATATGGACGCGCTGACGCTGCATTATTACACGATACCGTCTGGCAACTGGGAGGACAAGGGTTCCGCAACGGAGTTTAACGAGTCCGAATACTTTGCGACGATGAAGTCCGCGCTGCGTATGCAGGAATATGTTGAGAACCACAGCCGCGTGATGGATAAATTCGACCCACACAACAGGGTGGGACTGATCGTGGACGAGTGGGGGACATGGTACAACGTCGAGCCGGGCACGAACCCAGGTTTCTTGTATCAGCAGAACAGCGTCAGGGATGCGCTCGTCGCGGCTGTCACGTTGAATATCTTTAATAACAACAGCCGACGCGTGGTGATGGCGAACCTCGCGCAGACCGTAAACGTGTTGCAGTCTGTGATACTGACCGAGGGAGAGCAGATGCTGCTGACACCTACATATCATGTGTTTGACCTATACAAGGCACATCACGATGCGACACTCGTGGATAGCTATGTCGAGACGGTTCAGATCGGCGGAGAGTCCGGCATACCGAACCTTCATGTCTCGGCCTCTGTCAGCGACAACAACGTGATCACTATCACACTCGCGAACCTTTCGCCGACAGATGGCTACGAGATCGATTGCAACATAACGGGCAACGATGTCTGCGCGCGGATCGTGGGCGGAAACATGAGTGACTATAACGATTTCGCGGATCCGAACAAGGTAAGCATCCAAGCGTTTGATGATCTCAAACGGACGGATGACGGTATATCGTTTACGATACCTAAGTGCAGCGTGATGGAAATCACCGTTAAATAGAAATTACAATTTAATAACAACCGATGAATAAAAAACCATGTATGAAATGCCTTCTCGATCAACTCGACGATCATAAGCTATACGAGAGTGTCATGGAACTGATCGACAATATGAACGAACACGAAAAAGCGCCGCTCGCGGAATACGAACGGCGCTTATCGTTATGTAGGGAATGTAATGAATTGATCTCAGGTACTTGCAGGCAATGCGGTTGTTTTGTAGAGCTGCGTGCCGCGAAGCGGATCATGTCATGCCCGCTGCCGGACGCAAAGTGGCGTGCTTATAACCTCAAGCCTTAGTTGAGCGTTTAGCCCAGCACTTCAAAAGCTCGAGCCTTGCACCGGGGGGCTTGTCGCTATGCTCGCCACCGTCACAGGAATATGCGTGGAGCTGCTCGCAGGGCATGTCTGGGCATTCTCCGCAATGCGTAAAGCCCTTGTCCTGGCAGCACAGTGCTATCGGACATTCGCCATAGAACGGGTGCCCGTTTGTCTCTATACAGCCGCCGCAGTTATGCGAGGCCTTATATGTACAGCCATTACACATTAAGCCGCAGCGTGATGTGACGGTCAACGCATCGTCGATGTTAAATTCCGAGGCATCGTCATCGATCCAGAGGGATACACGTTTGGTTGTGAGCTTTATGATGCAGTAGTTGGGATCGGACGGTCCGCCAGTGTAGATGTCCTTGAACCAATCCTTCCACATATCATGCTTGATCTTCTCGTCCGTGAGCACCTCTGCGTCGCCTACGAGCGTTACGTTTGTGCCGTCCTTGCAGTAGCACATGCTCGCGGGTTTGTTGTTTTTTAAGCGTCTGACCTTGTTGCCTGCGAGCCCGGTCGAGAAATATACCTCGAATATGCCGTCCGAGCCGGTCGGAGATATGGCTGACACGGACGGATAGCCGTTATCGTCTATCACGCCGAAATAAGCGGTGTCGCATGCCTGTATGATCTGCTTGGCCTGTTCGATGATGTTGGGGTTCATAACCTGCCTCCTTTGTAGTGGTGAGAACAGTTTACGACATTGAACATGACAACACTATGTCGCATTCGTTTTCATCCCCATAAATCGTTTATTTAAGCTCCACCTCTATGACTGTATCGATGGGGTCGGGTAACTCCGGAGACGCGCCAAAGCTCGTGAACGTAAGATCCGGATAATTGTTTGTGATCCAGTTCTTTTCGATCTTGAGCTCGCTGTTGTCTGCGAGTAAGCGCAGACGCTTGATCTCCTCGGGCTTTACGCCATAGAGCGGTACATAACCGACCTGAGCCTCCATTACATGGAAATAGAGCTTCTTGCCGTTTTGCGTGACACGGCCGTAATCGGGCTTCGGCACATCGGCATAACCGCAGCCGTAAATCGCATCCCCATTTTTGTGCATCCACGCACCGAGGCCTTCTAAGATATGTAAAGACTCTGAAGGGATGTTACCCTTTGCGTCCGGGCCGACGTTTATAAGTAGGTTTCCGCCTTTACTCACGCATTCGACGAGCTTCTTTACGAGCATCTCTGAGGATTTGAAATGCTTATCCTTTTGTGCGTAACCCCAGTGATTGTTCATCGTGATGCAGGACTCCCAAACAGCGCGCTTGCCGCTTTCGTCAAAGATGCCCATCGGCGGAATGACCTGCTCGGGGCTTACGAAATCACCGCTGTATTCGGTCGGGTTCTGCGTTAGCAGCGAGCCGAAGCCCTCGCCGCTGACCTCGAGGCGGTTGTCGATCAACACATCCGGCAGGTACGAGCGGATCATGCGTACGAGCTCGGTCGCGCGCCACGCTTCACCGGTCAGGTTGTCGTATGAGAAATCGAACCAGAATATATCTATCTTGCCGTAGTTGGTGCAGAGCTCCCGGACTTGGTTGTGCATGTATTCGAGGTATTTGTCGAAATCGTAGGGCTGGTTCTCAAATGCCTTATTGTCGCGCATTGGGTGCTGTCTGTCGCCGTATTTAGGAAAATCCGGGTGATGCCAGTCGATCAGCGAGTAATACAGCCCGACCTTTATGCCCTCTGCGCGGAATGCCTCGACATATTCCTTGACGAGATCGCGCTTGCATGGTGTGTTCGTGGACTTGTAATCCGTGTACGCGCTGTCAAACAAACAAAAGCCATCGTGATGCTTTGATGTAAGCACCGCATATTTCATGCCCGCGTTCTTGGCTGCGCGCGCCCATTGCTTCGGGTCGTAGTCTGTCGGGTTGAACTCATCGAAATACACCTGATAGTCCTCTATAGAGATACGTTCCTCTGAGCGCACCCATTCCCCACGCGCAGGTATCGCATAGAGCCCCCAGTGAATAAACATCCCGAGCCTGTCGTTTACAAACCATTTCGTGCGCCTTTCATATGCTGCCCAGTCAAACATAAATATCCCCCTTTATTTTGTGTAATCCGGAAACTCTGAGTTGCTTACTTCAGTGATCGCAATATCTAGACATTCGTCCAAGACCTTAGCCACTTCATCAGATAACAGTGTGCGGCATAAACGCTTGACCTTATTCCAGTTTAGTGCGTCATAATCATGAGCTGAAATGTTTCTGCATGACGCTAATGACCTCGTGCTGAACATGTAAAGCTTTTGAGCTATGCTGTCGCTTTCTACCGACTGTGATAATGCATGGACATTCGTTATGCATTGCGTTAACGCCAAGGCCTCGTCGGTTTCTGCTATCTCGTCCTCTGAGGTATTCTTGATCTTGTCGTAAAGACGTTCGATGCGCTTCAGATAGCTTTGTAACTTTTTGATAATGATCTCATCTTTCATATAACCATTTCACATCCTTAAGCATTTGCATGTATCCATCTTGGTAATACCACCTTGATAAATCGTTGGGTGGGGTATATGCGCGTTTTTGAACGTTGTGATAGTTTACAATATCCAATCTCTTATCAAACTGGCGATACAAAACCCTTTCTATATAGCCGCCAAATGTTTCCAATACCTCACTAAAGGTATCAACGGGGCATTTAACAATCAAATCTACATCGCTATGTGTTGTTTGTGTGCCGCGCGCATAGCTGCCTATACATCCGACAGCCTCGATATAGGGAGTTTTTTTAACCGCGTCCGATACGATGCGCTTTAGGATGTCTATGTTCAAGTTCGGTATTGAGACTTCTGACACTTTGCACCCCCGTCGTTGATTTTTACCATTATCATGCGAGTGAGTAACCATGTCAAGAACGATTCCCCTAAAAAGCCGCATATAATGCCTATAAGAATCGGGAAAGAATATAAAAAACAGTGGAATTATTCCAAACGTCATGCTACAATGGCAAAGAGACGCTTGTTTTCGTAACGGGTCAACACTCGATGAGGTGATAAGATGCAAATCTTTAATACATCTTTAGCTAACAGTATCATTAACGGTATGAAGTTTTTAGGTAATAAAATGGGCATTTTGTCTATGCAGCTCGCAACAGGCAATCGCCTTGTAAATGCCGGGGTAGACCCGGCAGGGCTTGCCATATCTGAAAAGATGAGAGCTCAGTTAAACGGCTTAAACATGGCGTATCGAAACGTCCAGGACAGCATGTCGATGCTGCAGACCGCGGACGGCGCATTGTCTACGTGTGAGTCTATGACACAGCGTATCCGGGAGCTTTTGGTTCAGGCATCCAGTGATTCGCTGTCCATTGAGGACCGTAACAAGATTCAATACGAGATTAACCAATATCTGGATGCGCTCGATCAGTTCCCGTCGCAAACGGAGTTTAATACGATAAATATGTTTGACGGCCGGTTTGACAAGGATAGCGGTAACGGTATGTGGGTGCAGAGCGGCGCGAATGCCGGGCAGGGCACGACTTTGTATATAAACAATGTGTCGTTAGCAAAGGCGGGTCTGACACGCGCGGATTTCGATCTGACCGGCAAGACTGCCGATCAAATCAGCGCGATGATAGACAAGGCTGAGAAGCTACGCTCTATGTATACGAACGAGCGTTCAAACATCGGCGCGCAGTACAACCGATTGCAGCACACTGCCAATTATCTGCAGACCGCCTCTGACAACACGGCTGACGCGCTGTCACGTATAACGGACACTGATATGGCAAAGACCATGATGGAATATGTAAAATCACAGATGCAGATGCAGGCCTCTATGACGATGCTATCAAATCTGTTCAATCACGAACGCACGATGATGGAGATGCTTTTGAGCTCGTTAAGGCCGTCACGATGATTTCATGAATAGATTTTATTATACGAACGGGTGATTATATGCAGACACGTAAGATAGATATACACAGTGAGTTAATAGGTAATGTGTTTGGGAAACTGGACGAGAATATCAGTAAGATAGAAAACAGCTTTTCGGTGAGCATAGTAAACAGGGACGACGCGATCGTGATCATGAGCACGGATGAAGACCCGAACCGCATTGAAAAGGCCGAGGCGGTTATGAAGAAGCTCATCGCGCTCGCGCGTAAGGGCGAGCAGATACGCGATCAGAATGTGAATTACCTCATAGCATCGGTAGACGACGATGAATTTCACGAGATAGAAAAGATCGCGGATGACACGGTCTGTATCACGCACTCGGGCCGTACCGTAAAGCCCAAGACGAACGGACAAAAGAAATATCTGGACATGATCAGAAAGAATACGATCGTGTTTTCGGTGGGGCCTGCGGGTACCGGCAAGACGTATCTGGCGATGGCCATGGCCATAACGGCATTTCGTGCAAACAATGTCTCACGCATCATACTCACGCGTCCGGCAATAGAGGCCGGAGAAAAGCTCGGCTTTCTGCCCGGGGATCTGCAGCAAAAGGTCGACCCGTATCTGAGACCGCTGTATGACGCGCTGAACGACATCATGGGTGCTGAGCTGTTTATGAAGAATCTCGAGAAGGGTAGTATAGAGGTCGCGCCGCTAGCGTATATGCGTGGGCGTACGCTCGATAACTCATTTATCGTGCTCGACGAGGCTCAGAACACAACACCAGAGCAGATGAAGATGTTCTTGACGCGTATCGGATTCGGCTCAAAGGTCGTGATCACCGGTGACATCACACAGATAGACCTACCCGAGGGCAAAAAATCGGGCCTGACAGAGGCAATAAAGATATTAGACGGCGTGGAGGACATCGGGATATCGTATCTGACGCACCGGGATGTCGTTAGGCATCCGCTCGTGCAGAAGATCATAGCAGCATATGAAAAAAAGGAAGCAAGAGAAGCATACAAACGAAAAACGAAACTAAGAGGTCGTAGAAATGTTGAATAAATCCACACCGTTAAGTGCGCGGTTTTTCAATTTAATACTACTGGCTATAGCGTTTGCGGTTACGGCGTTTTGCGTCATATCGGGGCAAAACCTCAGGGACGGCTATGATATCAGTGTGGGGGACGTATCTCCTTCGCGCTTTGTGGCACCGCGTGAAATAGAAAACAGCGTGGCGACGCAAGAGAATAGACGTGCGGCCGAAAAGGCTGCCGATGATATCAAGCCGATATTAAAAAAGGATACAAGCGTAAATGACCGGGTGCACCTTCTGACATCAAACTTTTTCCTGTCGTTGAAGGATCTGCGCTCGAGGTATCAAAAGGAAGTAGAAACGGCCACAGAGGCATATATACAGGAGCAAAACAGGCTTGCACAGGCCGCGAACCAAGCGGTCGGCGAAACGACCGGTACAGACGGGGCGGCAAATGAAGCCCAAAATGCTTCGGTCAATGCACAATCGGACGCTGTTACAGACACAACATCAAACCCCGGAGCCACACAGGGTACCACGCAGACGGGACAACCACCGGCAACTACACCACCTACGCCCGCTATGACCGACTATATATACAGTTACCCACCGGTGATGGCGATAGTTGATGAAATGGCCGATCTGCAGGTTACGCTGTCCGAGGATCAACGTAATATTTTACTGCACATGGACGACGACGAAATCGAAACGCTTGAGGGATATATCTATCTTGCGATGGAAAAGACCCTGGACCAAGGTGTTTCCGAGATCGATGCCAAGACGATACAGTATATTAAGGACGAGTTTTCGCAATACGGACTGCCTACAGTCGTGCAGAACATAGCGTATCAGATAGCCACCTCGTTTATATCACCGAACTATCTCGTCGATGACGAGGCTACACAAAAGGCGCGTAGCGACAGAGCGGAGCAGTATGAGACCGTGCTGCTCAAAAAAGGCCAGATGATCATCGACAAGGATCAGATCGTGATGGCTGAGCAATACGCTATGCTCTTCGAGCTCGGGTATATCTCCGACGCGTTTGAAATCAAGCTCATCCCGACACTGATCACGATGGGTGTAATATTAATTTTGTTTACGCTCGTCGGGATATATATCAATATCTTTAACCATTCGATAACCATACACAAAAAAGAGAGCACCATGCTCTTTACTATGTATATAACGGCTGTCGTGCTGATAAGGGTGCTAATGTCTGCACCCTATCAGTTGCTGCCGATATTTGTGTTTGTAATGCTCATCGCGACGCTGATCGATATACGCCTCGCTACTCTCCTAAATATCTGCCTGACTGTAATAGCCGCTATGATCTGCGCGGGCAATATCGATTTCTTCCTGTATTTTTCTATCGGTGGCATAGCCTCGGCGATGCTTGCGAAATATACGATCGAGCGTAACAAGGTCTTGATCGTAGCGCTTTTGACCTGTGTATTAAACTTCGCGTTGATGTTTGCGATCTCATATTACATGCAGCGCACATTTGATACCGTAATACTGTACGACGCGGGATTTGCTGCCGCGAGTGGCTTACTCTCCGTTGTGCTCTGCCTCGGATCGCTGCCGTTTTGGGAAATGTTCTTTGGTGTTGTAACGACCGTTAAATTGTTAGAGCTCACGGACCCGGCCAATCCCGTTATGCGTAGGCTCACAATCGAGGCCCCGGGCACATACCACCATAGCCTGATCGTCGCTAACCTCTCGGAGACCGCTGCCTACGATATCGGCTGCGATCACAACCTCGCTCGTGTGGGCGGGTATTATCACGATATAGGCAAGCTCGTAGAGCCCGGCTTCTTTGCTGAAAACCTGGTGGGCTCGAATCCGCATGACTTCTTGGATTCAAAAGCGAGTATATCTATCATCATCAACCATGTTTATAACGGCTTAAAGTTAGCCGACGAATACAGGCTGCCGCCGGTTATACGGGACATGATAGCCCAGCACCACGGCACCACATTAATAAAGTACTTCTATTACAAGGATAAAAACGCCGACCCGGCAGCCAATATAAATGAAGACGATTACAGATATCCGTTTATAAAGCCGCACTCAAAGGAGGCGGGTATCATCATGCTCGCAGATACGGTAGAGGCTGCCGTACGCGCATCAATAAACAGCGTCAAATCGTTTACGGAGATCGAACGGCTAATACGCACACTGATAAAAGACAAGCTTGATGACGGGCAGCTCATCGATAGCATGTTTGTGATAAAGGATCTGGAGACGATAGCCTCGTCGTTTATGAATGTGTTCAGAGGGATGTACCATGAGCGCATCAAATACCCAGAGATGAAACACCACGATGATACAGATAATGACGAACAGCAGGAGACAAAAGATGAAGCCAAATGAGATATTGATAGACACGGATATTGACATAACCCCCGAATGGGAGAAATGCATCACGGATGTATGCAACGCAGTGTTGGCGCATGAGGATTTCCCGTACTCGGCGGAGGTCAGCGTACTCGTGACGGATGCACAGACCATACAAAACCTGAACAACACATACCGGGGCATCGACGCACCGACCGACGTACTGAGCTTTGCTATGGACGAGGATAGCGAAGAAGACGATGAGACTCAGGTTTACACGATGGACGCAGAAACCGAATCCGAAGAGGTGGATCAGGATGACAATGATGCTGTCCCGTATCCGCTGGGTGACATCGTGATCTGCGCCGAGGTGGCCAAGAGACAGGCCGAGGAATACGGACATTCGATACTGCGTGAGGTAGGTTTTCTGACCGCGCATGGCATGTTGCATCTGTTGGGTTATGACCATAGCGAGGACGACAGGGAAGCATCGGACGGCAACGAATGTGAAATGTTTAAGATACAGGATGAGATTTTGAACCGAATGGGGTTAAGACGTAATGGGCTTGAAAAGTAAAAAGGGCTTTCGCTGGCATCTATATATCGGTCTCATGGTTATATGCGCGATAGTTTTCGTGGCGTGTTCATCAAAGGACAAGCCCGTGAATGCTGTAGTGGATACGGAGGTCGAAACGTCCGAGACATCGGCGCAAGCATTGCCGACCGCCTCTGCCGAGCCAACACCACTGCCGATACCGACGCGTACGCCACAGCCCACAGAGGACATCACGGGCAAGGCTTTGAGCAAGCTAAACGGTTACTATATAGACGAGGCACTCGCAAGACGCCGCCCAATGGCTGTGGTTATCAATAATAGGCAGGTTGCACTACCGCAGAGTGGTATCAGACAGGCCGATATATTGTACGAGGTACTCGCGGAGGGTAACATAACGCGTCTGGTTGCGATATTCCAAGACTTTGATACGCAAAAGATCGGATCGGTTCGTAGCGCGAGGCATTATTTCATTGACTTTGCATATGACTACGACGCGGTGTTTGTCCATCACGGCGGTAGCCCGCAGGCGTATGACTTGATCGCAAGGAATAAGGTCAACGATCTGGACGGCATGAAGCTCGAGGGCAAGACCTTTTGGCGTGATCCCACACGCGCGGCTATAAAGTCTATGTATGAGCACAGCTCGTACACAAACGCGGATCGCATACTCAATGCGATAGAGGCCGCTGGTTATCGCAATGTATTAAACGAGGATCTGGACGTGGGCTTTACGTTTCTGTCGAGGTATGCAAAGCTCATGGGTGCAGAGGATGCTGATTATATCCGAGTGCCGTTTTCGAACGAGTATGTATCGATCTTTGAATACGACAAGGAAAAACGCCTGTACTATAAATGGAACAGCGAAAAGAAGCACATCGACGAGGAGACCGGCGATCAGCTGAGTTTTAGCAATCTGTTGATCCAGCAGACTAGGATATATGCGATAAACGGCGACACGGCCGGGCGCCGCGAGGTGGATACGGTCGGCAAGGGCAAGGGGTATTATATGACAGCGGGCGGTTATGTGCCCGTATTGTGGGAAAAGAAGTCGCAGAAGGAACCCACACGATGGTATTTTGAAAACGGTGACCCCATTCGGTTAAATAGGGGTAAGACATTTATATGCGTGGTATCGCCCGACACCAAGCTGACGATGGAGGTTAGGGCTGATGAATAACGAATTTAAGTCAGGTTTTGTAACGATCATAGGCAGACCGAATGTAGGTAAATCCACGCTGATGAATGCGCTTGTCGGTGAAAAGGTCGCGATCGTATCTAACAAGCCACAGACAACGCGCAATCAAATCAAGAGTATATTAACCGGTGACGATTTCCAGGTGGTTTTCATAGACACACCGGGCATACACAATCCCGGTACAAAGCTCGGCACTTACATGGTAAAGGCCGCCGAAAACACCTTAAACGCGGTGGATCTGATCATATATATCACGGAGCCGGACACCAAGCCCGGTAAGACAGACAAGATGATTATCGAGCGGTTGAATGCCATGCGTAAATCCGGTCCCGGAGCACCGCCGGTGTATTTGGTCATAAATAAGATAGACATGATCGAGAAGCCCGAGGTGTTGAAGGTTATCGATGCATTTAAGGATCTCTGCGCGTTCGATCAGATCGTGCCGATATCGGCATTGAAGCAGATCAACTTGGACAGGTTGACCGAACTCATAAAGGGTAGCCTCGTGCCGGGTCCGAAGTATTTCCCGGAAGACATGCTAACGGATCAACCCGAGCGTCAGCTCGTGGCTGAGATACTGCGTGAGAAAGCGCTCAGATGTCTGCAGGACGAGGTACCGCATGGTGTGGCCGTCGAGATACTGTCGATGAAGCACCGCAAGGATGAATCACGAAAAGGCGGAGGCCTCATGGATATAGAGGCTACGATGTATTGTGAGCGGGATACACACAAGGGCATCATCATCGGAAAGAGCGGTGCGATGCTAAAGCGTATCAGTACAAATGCACGTGAGGACATCGAGGCCCTGTTGGGTATACATGTAAATCTGCAGGTCTGGGTACGTGTAAAGAAGGATTGGAGAAACAGCGATTTCTATCTAAAGAACTTCGGATATAATGAGCGCGAGATTGAATAAGCGAACAAATAGAGTTGGATTTGTCAAGTGGGAATATTTCTTAAGTATAGTTCATATACGACAGGAAAAAATATGACTGTAGGGAGGATATGAGCATGGATAAGGCTGGAT
>CAZUNC010000058.1:0-12880 GCA_964621475.1 uncultured Defluviitaleaceae bacterium
ACTCATACTGCTGTAGTCTGCAAACCATTTTGCGCATAATTCTTGACACTACCCATAATCTAGCTGCTTCTTTTAATATCTATCGATCTTTCGTTAGCAAGCCCATTATCTGTTTAGTTGAGTATATAGTAGGACCTATGTTAAAAGCACGCCAGCCTAAGATAATTTACCAATATGATCCATTTTTAGCATCTTCTTAATCTCCACCCCATGAGCAGCTATCCCCGCATAGGTGAAAAAATCCCCGTCCTGCACACATGTCTCAATAGCCTCAGCTTCTTGCCCGCAAATATTAATAAAGCGCTCATAGAATGCCGCATCATATATTTCTCCTACGCTCGCTGACACGTCCGACTCGCCTGCAGCCCGGCTCAGCAACACCCTTATCTCCGCATTCGTATAAGCCTGCTTGTAATAATCTATTATCGCGATCAAAACCAGATGCTTCAGCGTATACCGGCTATTATCTGCGGCTGGCAAAAGCCCGTCGCGGATATACCCTAATATCATGGGCTTTGTAACATTTATGCCCCGTTGTTCAAAGAACCTGACTACTTGTGACATAGCCAGGTTCTGATTATATAAATGGAAATCTGCAAATATATTATTCATTTAAACCTCCGGCGTCTGCCGCTGCGAGACCCCCGTGTGCCCAAAACCGTTCTCTTGGCGCTCGGTCTGATCCAGTGCATTCACGAGTGTAAACGTCGGATGTGCGACCGGAGCGATAACCATCTGTGCGATACGATCCCCACGATTCACTATAAAATCCCGCTCGCCGAGGTTGATCAATATGACCCTGATCTCACCGCGGTAGTCCGCGTCGACCGTGCCAGGTGCGTTGACCATCGTCACGCCGTACTTGTGCGCGAGCCCGCTGCGTGGGCGTATCTGTGCCTCGTATTCAATCGGGATGCTGATGGATATACCGGTCGGGATCGTTGCGATTTTTCCCGGGGATATCAAAACAGGTTCAAAAACATTCGCATAGAGGTCCATACCCGCCGCGCCCGGCGTCATATACGTGGGCAATGGCAGGTCCTGCGCATCCTCTCGCTTCATGATGTAAAACCCGTCTGTCATATTAATGCGTTCCAGTCCGTGTTGCCAAGATGTCCGACCACGCAGAGCGATGGGGATGCTGTTTTGAATATCTTCTCGCAGAGGCTGTAGATCCCGGCCTCCGAGACCGCGTCGATCTTTTCGATCAGCTCGTCGGTTGTTAAAATACGATCCAGCAACAGCTTCGTGCGTCCTATGCTCGACATACGATTAGAAGAGCTCTCGAGCCCTAATAGATGATTACTCTTTATCTGCTCCTTAGTCTTACGCAATAGATCTCTGCTGATCGGTTCTGAGAACAGCTTCTCTACCTCTTCGAATATCAAGCGCACAACCTGCTCGGCTGTCGACTGGCTGCAACCCGCGTAAACAGAATACAATCCGGTGTTTGAATACGACGCATTATACGAATATATCGAATACGCGAGTCCGTTTTCCTCACGGATGCGTTGAAAGAGCCTCGAACTCATGCCGCCGCCGAATACCGTGTTGATAACGGCCAAGTCGTATGACAGATCTGAGCCCACCGATATACCCGGAAATCCGACTACCAAATGTATCTGTTCGATATCCTTTTCCTTAGTGAATACCCCGGGGGTATAGATACCGTCCGACACATCCAACCTGCCGCTCGCATGCGTCGAACCCTGCGCCGTGTTTGTACCATACCAACTCCCGCCGAAGAATTTCCTTATAACCTCGATCAGCTCGTCCTCGTTAAAACTGCCCGCAACGGCTATGACCGTATTGTGCGGGCTGTAGTGTCTTCGGATATAGTCGGAAAAGGTCTGATGCGTAAACGTCGAGATCGTCTCGGCTGTACCCAATACAGGGCGACCGAGTGCGGAACCACCGAATACATTGTATTGTAAAAGGTCATGCACGAGGTCCTCCGGGGTATCCTCGTACATGGCTATTTCTTCGTTTATGACACCGCGTTCCTTTACGATCTCATTATCATCGAAAATGGAGTTGAAGAACATATCGGCCAATACATCGATCGCTGTATTGAAATGTGTATCCAAAGTGCGCGTGTAATAGCAGGTATATTCCTTGGTTGTATATGCGTTGATCTGACCGCCGATCGCATCGAATTCCTCGGCGATATCACGAGCCTTTCTGTTACTTGTGCCCTTGAACATCATGTGTTCAATGAAATGTGATATCCCCGAAAGCTCCTTACTTTCGTTGCGTGAGCCGTTTTTGACCCACACACCGAACGAGATGCTCCTGACTGACGGCATGTATTCATATACAAGCTGTAAGCCGTTATCTAATTTGATCGTCTTTATTACGCCTGTCAATTGCTGTCACCATTTCCGTTATTTTTGTCACCGTGGTTACGCTCGGAGCGCTCTGAACGCTCCGGTCGATCCGAACGATCGTTGTGCCTGTTAAAGCCGCGGTCGTTTCTGTGCCCACGATCCGAACGGTCGCCGCGATCACGATTGGAACGTTCGGGGCGTGAGTGACGCTCTGGACGTTCGTCGGGCTTGTCCTCTTCGCCTGGCACCGGTGGCAATGTAGCCCTGCGCGAGAGGTTTATGCGGCCCTGCTCGTCGATCTCTGTGACCTTGACCGTTACGATATCGCCGACCTTCACAACATCCTCGACCTTTGCTACGCGCTCGCGCGCAAGCTGTGAGATATGCACGAGGCCCTCACGCTCCGGAGCGAATTCAACAAACGCGCCGAATTGCATAAGCCTTGTGACCTTGCCTGTATAAACAGAACCGATCTCCGGTTCGAATACGATCGCATTGATCATTTCTATAGCCTTGCGAACATTGTCCATGTTCTTGTCCGCGATAAAGATACGACCGTCGTCCTCGGTATCGATCTTCTCGACGCCAGATTCCTCGATGATACGCTTGATGACCTTGCCGCGTGAGCCGATGACCTCGGCGATCTTGTCCACATCGATCTTGATCATGCCGATCTTCGGCGCATAATCGGAGATCTCCGTGCGTGGCTCGGCGATCGCGTCCTTCATAACACCGTTTAAGATCATGTCGCGCGCAATGTGCGTCTGCTCAATCGATTGCTTTATGATCTCGGGTGTGAGGCCGTCGATCTTTATATCCATCTGGATAGCCGTGATGCCGTCCTTGGTTCCGGCGACCTTAAAGTCCATGTCGCCAAAGAAATCTTCAAGACCCTGGATATCTGTCAATAATACAAAGTCATCCTCGGAATCGCCTGTAACCAAACCGACGGAGATACCGGCGACCGGACGTTTGATCGGTACGCCAGCAGCCATAAGACTCAGTGTGCTGCCGCAAACGGAGGCCTGCGAGGTCGAGCCGTTCGAGCTTAAGACCTCGGAAACGAGACGTATAGCGTACGGGAATTCATCCTCTGACGGGATAACGGGCAGCAGAGCGCGTTCAGCGAGCGCGCCATGTCCGATCTCGCGACGGCCAGGGCCGCGTGAGGGCTTGGTTTCACCTACAGAGAAGCTCGGGAAATTATAGTGGTGCATGTAACGCTTGGAATCCTCCATCACATCGAGGCCGTCCAGACGTTGTACCTCACCCATCGAGCCGAGGGTTGTAATCGTCAAAACCTGTGTCTGTCCGCGTTTGAACAGCGCAGAACCATGTGTGCGCGGCAGGATATCGACCTCTGCGGACAGTTGGCGTATCTCGTCGAGCTTACGACCGTCGGGACGCTTGTGATCCCTAAGGATCATACGGCGTACGGTTTCCTTTTCAAACTTATATATCGCATCACCCAGTAAAGCGGCATGCTCGTCCTTGTCGTCCTGATCGAACGAGGGCAGCAACGTGTCCATAACCTCATCCGTGATCGATGAAACGCGTTCGTCGCGTTCCTGCTTCATATCGGTGAACACGGCCTCTTCCATGCGTGTATCCGTGATGAATTCCTTCACGCGGTTATAGATTTCAGCCGGGATCTTGTGCTCGGTGTAGCTGTGTTTGGGCTTGCCGACCTCGGCTACGATGCCGTCTATGAATTTAACGAGCTTAACATTTTCGTCATGTGCATACATGATGGCCTTGTACATCAGATCGTCCGAGACCTCGTCAGCTCCTGCTTCGATCATCATGACCTTGCTGCGCGTTGAGGCAACGGTCAATGACAGCTTGCTCTTTTCGCGTTGTTCACTGGTGGGATTGATCACGAGCTGATCGTCTACGAGGCCTACGTTTACGGATGCGGTAGGGCCGTTGAACGGTATATCCGAGATGCTCACGGCGATCGATGCACCGAGCATAGCGGCGATCTCAGGTGAACAATCTTGATCAACCGACATAACCGTAGCGACGACACTAACATCGTTTCTGTAGTCCTTCGGGAACAGCGGTCTGAGCGGTCTGTCGATGAGCCTCGAGGTGAGTATCGCACGTTCCGTAGGCTTGCCCTCGCGCTTTATAAAGCCGCCCGGGATCTTGCCGACGGCGTAGAGGCGTTCCTCGTAGTCTATCGAGAGCGGAAAGAAGTCGATGCCCGCACGCGGCTTTTCGGAAGCCGTCGCGGTAACCAACACGACCGTATCCCCATAGGACACCAATGCGGCGCCACTGGCCAATTCGGCCACTCTGCCGATGGTTATCGACAGAGGGCGCCCGGCTAAATCAGTTGTATATGTCTTTTGCATATTTTCCATTTCTACCTTTGCTTTCTACTCATTACTTTCTGAGGCCCAGTTCATGGATGAGTTCACGGTATTTAACGATATCCTTCTGGCGGATGTAATTTAAAAGACCTTTTCTCTGACCTACCATCTTCAACAGGCCGCGTCTTGAGTGGAAATCCTTTTTATGCATACGCAGATGATCGGTGAGGTGGTTGATGCGCTGTGTGAGTAATGCAACCTGTACCTCGGGCGACCCCGTGTCTGTCTCTGTTCTGCCATACTTGGTGATGATTTCTTGCTTGTTCAACATGTCAAAATCCTCCATAAAATTTTTTTACCCCTATGCCGAGTGAGGGTATATGGGATGTTCCCCTGTACCCAGCGCAGGGCGTACGATGTGCATTGTATCATCTTGGAATAAATCTGTAAACAGTTCAATTTTGGGGATTTCTCCTGAGCCAAATAAATGCAAACAATCCTCCTACCACCGATATAACAGCGAGGATTTGTGCAACGGCAATGTTTGTACCCCAGAGATATAACCTGTCTGTGCGTATCCCCTCTATAAAAAACCTTGCGAAGCCATATCCTGCGAAATACAACAGTGACACCTCGCCGTGTCGCTTTTTTTTACGCTGCCAATAAAATAGGAAGAAAAAGAGCAACAGGTTCCAAGCGGATTCGTACAAGAAGGTCGGGTGTACCTGTATGTAGCTCGCACCATTAACGTTTACGATATGCTCTGCGACAGATGCGGGGATATCGTAGACCTGGTCGACGAGGTAACGCATAGCAAAAAGATTGTCCGTATAAAAGCCAAATACCTCGCGGTTAAAGAAATTGCCCCAGCGGCCGAGTGCCTGGCCGAGTATCAATGAAGGAACCAATGTATCCGTGATCTGCAGGAAGTTGAGCTTTTTCTTGCGCGTATACAGAAACGCAGCGATAAATCCGCCGATCACAACACCGTAGATGGACAGACCGCCCTCACGGAAGTTGAGGATCGACAGCAGATCGTTCTTATAATTGTCCCAGCGGAACGCGACATAAAACAGACGGGATACGATGATCGCAAGAATCAACACATAGAACAGAAGATCCATATAATCCTCTGGATTCTGGCCTGTGCGTTTGGCTTCTCTAATACCCAGCGCCATACCGATGATAACGCCTAATACGATAAAAACCCCATAAAAATACACGGGTACCCCAAAAACTGTAAAGGCAACCCGTGATATATGCGCTATTTCTATCCCCAGATTTGGGAATACAACCTCAGGCGCATTTTGCATTGTATCATCCTCTTTTCATTTCGTTGTTTTCGGATGTATGACCGCAAGCGAGCAACTCTCCGGCACGAGCAGCGTGTTTAAACGCCTGTGTACGGACTCGGCGTCGACGCTCTCTATGCAACGAGCGGGATCGGCAAGGTTCGCGGATTTTGTAAACAGATCGGCTTGTATGCTAACAGCATCGGCGATCTGATCCAAACCCTGGATATATCTGCCCAATAACTTACGCTTTACACGCTCGAGGTTACCACCGTCTATACCGTCCTTGCGCAGTCTGTCGGCTTCTGCGGCTAAACGCTCGGATATAACCTTAGGCCTGTCCGACGTGCCCGAAAACATTGCGGTTCCAAAGAAGGTGCCCTGCATAAACTCTCCTCCAAAGGATTCGTCGATGAGCCCGTCGTTATATAGGGACATATAGAGGTCGGAGCCCTCGCCCGCAAGCAACTCAAGCAAAACCTGTGTGGCGGCAGCCGTCTGCGTATAGTTTTTGTGTGAGCCTGATTGCGGCTCGATATCCTTGTAACCGAGCATAAACACCGGACGTGCGACATCCATTTGCGATTCGGTATATGCCTTTTTAACCTGACGCGGCTCGGTGCCGTAGTCGCGGTTTGTGATGTCCTGACTCTCTGGTCCGGGCTTGCTGTCGAATGCGCGCTCGATAATCTCCTCGGCTTTGCTTGGGTTAAAATCCCCCGCGCATATCACGGCCATGTTATCCGGGCGGTAAAAACGCTTATATAAATCCTCCAAGGTATCCTTGCTAAAGGACTTCACACTTTCGGGCGTTCCGGCCACGTCATAACGGATGGGGCTGTTTACATACAGCGCATTGAGAAGCTCGTAGTAGATCTGCCATTGGGGATTGTCCTTGTACATCGCTATCTCCTGCAGGATGATCCCTTTTTCCTTTTCGACGTTGTCGTCTGTGAGTACGAGTTTTTTAACCATCTGCAGCAGCAGCTTCAGGTTTTTTTCAAAGTTACCGACGCTGTTAAAGTAATAGGTAGTAATCCCGAAACTCGTGAATGCGTTTACATCCGCGTTCTGCTCCGAAAAGGACTGGAACAGATTCTGGTTTTCATCCTCGAACAGTTTGTGCTCCAAAAAATGCGCTGCACCCGTGAGCGCGGCATTACCGTTCGCCCCGGCAACCAAATCCGCCGAGCCATAGTTTACGACGACCATCGCGTGGCTCTGTACATATCCGATTTTCGGGATTATATAACACATAATGCCCGATGACAACTTTTTAATGAATGGTTCCTTGACCGATGCGGCTATCATATTTATCCTCACTTTCACGCCAGTAAATAAACGGTATCTTTGTTAATAGACTTCGCGGCACGTTGCACGTCCGATGGTGTTATGCGGTCGATCAATTCTATAACGTCCTCTGGTGTAGATGGCTTTCCGAGCAGAGCTTGACCGACATGGAATTCCGCGAGCGACGAGGGTTTGTCCTTGATCTGTATATAACGGTTTTGAAGCGTCTGCTTCGCGTTTGCGAGCGTCTTAGTATCTATTTCGTCCTTGCACAGCTTTAAAATCTCTGCGTCTATAAGCTCTACTGCTTTTTTGAGATCCTTTTCATCGATCCCGGCCTGTATCATCAGTACGGGCTTCAGGCGATATACGAGTGACGATACATGATAACAGAGGCTGTTCTTCTCCCTGACCTCCGTAAAGAGCCGTGAGTTCGGGCCTGCACCAAGCACCTCGTTAAACACCGTAAGTGCAAAGTAATCATCGCTTTCGGGCGAGAGATCGCAGCGGTAGCCAATGCAGAGCTTGGCCTGCGAAAGCTCCCTGCGTTCGGTGATCTCCTCGGGTTCGGACGTGGCTTTTGACTTTTCTGTGTTTTTATCGCACGAGTTACCGAAAGAAAGGGATTTTACAATCGAGCCATTATTAAAAATCTCTGACATCCGTTCGCCGTCTATATCACCTATGCATATGATCCGTGCGGTTGTATCCGATAATATATCGGAATAATGGCGATACAGATTTGTTTCGTCGATTTTGTCTAAATACTCTGTATAGCCATCCGGGTTTATGCCGATGGACTCGAGATCGGAGTTTCGACGGCTCATCTCTTCAAGACAACGCTGCAGCGCATATTGGGATTTGTTATCGAACAATGCCTCGATCTGATATTTACGGTTCTGCTTCTCGGCCTTTACGGTCTCGGATATAAATGCGTTACTCTGCACGAGTGGTTCGCAAATCGTGTCGCGCAGGAATTTTGCACCCTCGTAGATGCATTCGGCATTGTTCAGGCCACGAAACAGGAATTGAATGAGCTGGTGATTGCCTTTTTTGACCGCCCCTGCATCCAAGAGGCCACCGTATAACATGTCTGCCTTTCGCTTCATATCCGAGAGCGTTGGGTATGGCTTGCAGCCCTGTTTCATCACGGCCGGAAAAAGGACGTTTTTGGTAACCTCGTCGCGTTTGATGCGTCTATCGAACAGCACGGTCATCAGTGCTGTATTAAAAATATCTGTACGAATAATAAAAATCTCCGTATTCATGGGAACCTCCGTATGATTTTCGGATAGTGTGCCCCGAACCATGCGTATACATGCAAAATGAAAGGTATACGGAATTGTTTGCATGAATTTACAAATGAACGGTTATGGAGTATTATTTAAAGTAAAAACGGGGGTATGAGCATGGATACACAGGCGGTAATGGCGGCATTTACAGAAATGTACGGAAGTGACGGACAATATCAGATAAAGGCGTTTCATTCACCGGGGCGCGTGAATATCATAGGAGAGCATACAGACTATAACGGCGGATTTGTGTTCCCGTGCGCGCTGAGCTTTGGAACATACGGGCTCGTGCGCAAACGTGGCGACAACACAATAAAGCTTGCCTCGTTGAACATACCGTTGAGGGTCGAGACAAGTGTTGATGGACTGATAAATGATAAGGAACACGGCTGGGGCAACTACGTTAAGGGCGTTGTAAATGAATTCCAGAAAATGGGCAAAGAGGTCGGCGGGTTTGAGATGCTGATAAACGGTGATATACCAAACGGAGCCGGTTTGTCCTCGTCGGCGAGCGTTGAACTATTGACAGCGGTAATGCTGAACGATTTCTTTGATGCGGGTATGGATATGCTTGAGATGGTAAAGCTGTGCCAGCGTGCTGAGAATACATTCATGGGCGTAAACTGTGGGATCATGGATCAATTTGCTGTCGGTATGGGCAAAACAGATCAGGCTATGATGCTAAACTGCTTAAACCTGGATTTTGATTATGTGCCGCTTGTGCTTAAGGGATGTAAGCTCGTGATAGGTAATACAAACAAGAAACGTGGCTTGGCTGATTCCAAATATAACGAGCGTCGCAGTCAATGCGAAAACGCCGTAAAACAATTAGCGGAAGTATTAAATGTAGAATTTTTAGGTCAGGTAAGTCCACAGGAATTCGAGGCAAACAAGCATTTGATCACAGACCCCATAGAGCGTATGCGCGCGGAGCATGTCGTATATGAGGACAATAGGGTCATCGCGGCGGTGGAGGCGTTAAAGGCCAATGACATAAACAAGCTCGGTCAGTTAATGGTTCAATCGCATAATTCGCTACGCGATCTATATGAGGTCACGGGCATCGAGCTCGATACGCTTGTTGAGGAAGCATTGAAGGTAGACGGCGTTTATGGTTCCCGTATGACGGGCGCAGGCTTTGGCGGCTGCACGGTCAGCATAGTAAAGGAAGAGGCTGTGGATGCATTTATCACCAGTGTCGGGGAAAACTACGAAAAGAAGACGGGATTAAAGGCGGACTTTTATATAGCGGATGTAGGCGATGGCGCACGCGCGCTGTAAGCGGATGTTATGGAAATGTAAGCGATATTGAACGGCTGTTTTATTCAATCAGAACAGCCGTATCCAAAGGGGATGCGACGCTTAATACCGTTTACAAGCCCACAAACGACAGGGTGTTTACGCTGATGTTCTTGGACAAGGAGCTCGCTGAGACGGTGATTGGAACTATCGTAGGTGAACAAGTAGAGCTTAAGGACAGCTTTACGGAATATGATGTAAACACCTTAAAGGCGTATTTGTCCAAGGTTAGATTCGATGTATATGCACGGAGTAAAGACGACTGTGTGTTTACAATGGATATGCAGCGGAGATACTTAAGGTCAAGGATCAGGAATCGCTCGGTTTATTATGGTGCTAAAGAGCTGTCGTCTCAAGAGGTACCGGATTCGTATAAGTACGAGGATCTGAGGCAGGTAACGATAATATTTGTACTCGAGGAGAATACAAGCAGGGACGCTACCCCCATTACAAAGGTCCAAATGACGGATGTAGAGACCGGAAGTGTCTATTCGGAGCTGCTGACCCTGTATGAAGTAAATCTCAACCTACTGGATACGGCATCAGGAAACATGGGGATAATAAAGGATTTCTATAGCATTAATACTCATGATGAACGCCTGCGAATGCTGTTGACTGTGCAGTATATGAAAGCGATTATTAGTGATGAGGTATTGCAAACCTTGGAAGGGGTTGAACATTTTATGATTAAAAATGTCGAAACCTTACTTGAACGCGAACGCAACGAAGGCAAGATGATGGCCGCGAGTGTTATTAAATACATCATGGCGGGCAAAAGCGATGATGAAATAATGCATTTAACAGGTGCAACCTCAGAGGATGTTGAGGACTTGCGGGGGATCCTTTCGGGCAAGGTATCATAGGGCTTTGTATACAATAGGGGGGCGTAGATATGGCGGTATTGGTATGTGGCGGTGCGGGGTATGTAGGCAGCCATACGGTTGCGGAGCTTGTCGAACGCGGTTATGAGGTTGTTGTGTTGGACAATCTTGAGAAGGGGCATAAGGATGCTGTATGGCCCGGAGCGAGCTTTTGCGAGTGCGATTTGCGAGACGAAAAGGCTATCTCCGATGTATTTGACAAGCATCAGATCACGGATGTGATTGATTTTGCGGCCTATTCGCTCGTAGCCGAGAGCGTACAGGACCCAAAGAAGTATTATGAAAACAATGTTGTGGGCACGATGAATCTGTTAAAAGTCATGCATGCACATGATG
Source organism: uncultured Defluviitaleaceae bacterium (assembly GCA_964621475.1). Lineage (GTDB taxonomy): Bacteria > Bacillota > Clostridia > Lachnospirales > WQUN01 > CAYURR01. Next base: position 11,033 of record CAZUNC010000058.1, read on the forward strand.
TAAAGCGTTTCGTATTTTCATCGACGGCCTCGACATATGGTGAGCCTCAGTTCGTGCCGATCACAGAGGAGCACAGGAACCTGCCGACCAACCCGTATGGGGAGTCGAAGCTTGCGGTGGAGCGTATACTCAAATGGTATGACGGTGCATACGGGATCAAATCCGTTGCGTTGCGTTACTTCAACGTGGCGGGTGCTCACAAAAGCGGCAAGATAGGGGAGGATCACACACCGGAGACCCATCTTATACCGATCGTGCTGTCTGTGGCGGCAAAGACCGGAAAGCTTGACAAGCTCATGCTCTACGGCAACGACTATCCGACTGAGGACGGTACCTGCATAAGGGACTATATACATGTAACAGATTTGGCGGACGCGCACATACTTGCGCTCGAAAAGCTCAAGAATGACGGTACGAGTGCTATATATAACCTGGGAAACGGCAAGGGATTTTCTAATCTCGAGATACTCGAAACATCTAAGCGGGTTACAAAGTGCGATATACCTTACGAATTTGGACCGCGCAGGCCCGGCGATCCGTCGTCACTCATAGCCTCCTCGGAAAAGATCATGAAGGAGCTCGGCTGGAAGCCCACACACACGGATCTCGCCGACATCATTGAATCGGCATGGAAATGGCATGTCGATCACCCGAACGGCTTTGATAAATAACAGGGGGATGGTTCTTTGGATGAGAAATTAAGTCAAGCGTTAGAGGACTTACTGGCGTTTGGGATTAAAAACGGGTTAATCGAGGAGCGGGATAAACAGTATTGTAGAAACGCTCTATACGATCTTTTAAAGGTAACGCCGCCTGCCTCTCTACCCGAGGCAGGTAAGCGCGCGGACAATGAGACATGTACAGAGATCATGGCAGATATCTTAGATATATCTGTGACGGACGGCTTTAGGGATCACTGGGATGCCCGGATCATGGGGATATTGACACCGAGACCCTCAGAGGTAGCGGAACGCTTCACCAAGCTTTATGCAGAGGCGCCGTCCGCGGCGACACAGTATTTTTATCATCTGAGCAGGGCGAATAATTATATACAGGTCGATAGGGTAGCGAAGAATATGCGTTGGTTGGCTCAAACGGAATTCGGAGGGTTAGAGATCACGGTAAATCTGTCTAAACCCGAAAAGGATCCGCGAGAGATAGCCGCCGCGAAATCCCAGCCGCAGACGAATTACCCGCCTTGTCTGTTGTGTGTGGAGAATGAAGGATTCGCTGGTACGGCAACCCATCCGGCCCGGCAAAACCTACGCCTGATTCCCGTAACACTCGATGACGAGCAATGGTATTTGCAATATTCGCCGTATGTGTATTACAACGAACACTGTATAATACTCAACGCAAAACACACCCCGATGAAGATTAACCGCTCTACGTTTGAAAAGCTGATTGCGTTTACGCAGCGGTTTCCGCATTATTTCATAGGCAGTAACGCGGACATACCGATCGTGGGCGGCTCGATACTCACGCACGATCATTTCCAGGGTGGCAACCATGTGTTCCCGATGGAACGTGCGGAGGCGTACATGCATTTCACGCATACAGGATACGGCGGTGTCGATATCGCACTCGTCAAATGGCCGATGTCCGTAATACGCTTAAGCTGTGATGCAGTTGCAGGACCGGATAAACTAATCGATCTCGCGGTTCATTTCCTTGAACAGTGGCGCGGATATAGTGACGAAGCGGTTGAGGTATATGCATCGACAGAAAAAGATGGACAGAGCACACAACATAACGCGATCACACCGATTGCGCGTTGCGTAATTGATAAAAACGGACAGACTCGATTTGAACTCGATCTCGTGCTGCGGAACAATCTCACGACCGAGG
>CAZUNC010000059.1:0-12580 GCA_964621475.1 uncultured Defluviitaleaceae bacterium
GATTACCGAGCGGGTTGGATACAGTTATAGGTGAAAAAGGGATTAAACTCTCCGGTGGTCAGCGCCAGCGATTGGTTTTAGCACGTTTATTCTTACGTGATGTGGATGTTTTTATCTTTGATGAGGCTACAAGTGCTCTGGACCAATACAGTGAAAGCATTGTTCACGATGCTATCCGTAATATCGCAAAAGATAAAACAATAATTGTAGTTGCGCACAGGGTATCATCGATCAGTCTTTGTGACAGAAAAATTGAGATAAACAAATGAAAACGGATTCACACGGATATCATCTCAAATGCCTAATATCCGTGTAAATCCGTTTTTATCCGTGCAAATCCGTGGTAAATGTTTACCTCTTACTGTCCGTAATAAGCGCTATCCCCGTGCTTGCGTAAAAAGTGCTTTTCAAGCAGATGCTTGCTCATCGGCGGCAGTGTCGGGTCGAGGCCGAGGGTTATGATCGATAGCCAGGCGACCTTTTCCAATACCACCGCGTTGTGCATAGCGTCGGACGCGTTCTTTCCCCAGGCAAACGGGCCGTGGCCGTTTACGAGTGCAGCGGGGATGTCCGCACAGCTCAGGTTGTTTTGTTTAAAATACTCGATGATGATGTTACCGGTTTCGGTTTCATAATCACCGTCTATCTCTTCCTTTGTTAAGGCACGTGTGCATGGTACCTCTCCACGGAAATAGTCCGCGTGCGTGGTACCGAGCGCGGGTATCGGCATACCGGCCTGCGCATAGGCTGTCGCGTATGTCGAATGGGTATGAACGATCCCACCGATCTCCGGAAACGCTCTGTACAATGCCAGATGCGTCTGCAAATCCGATGACGGCTTGTAATTGCCGCTCACGACCTTCCCGTTCAAATCCACGATGACCATGATATGCGGTGTGAGCACCTCATACGCTACGCCGCTGGGTTTTATCGCGATCAGACCCTCATCCCTATTAATACCACTCACATTGCCCCATGTAAACGTTACCAAACCGTATTTAGGTAACGCCATATTGGCCGCATACACCTGATCCTTCAGTGCTTGTACGGCTTCCGATAACATATAAATCCTCCTATATAGCCTAATTCAATGCGTAATTCAAGACAACGTCATTGCCGTTGATGTAATCCTCAAAGCTTGGTTCGAGTGATATACTCGGCCTAAACGTAGTCAAATCAGTTGCTTCGTATTCAAACATCTTATTCAAATCGAAATACTTGATGCTGTAGCGTACAGTCAAACGTAGACTGGGCAGTGTAAAGGTCTTGACCTCACCATAGGATGCGAGTGCGCCACCCGTTGGTTCACCGACATAGATAGCTTCGGGCACGGCTTGTAAAATACGCAGTATCGCAAACATCCCGGACGAAAAGGTGTTACGGCCTATCAGCACGAACACCTTAAGATCGGGGTTTTTTTGTGCATATTCCTTAAGCCTGTCGGTAAACGGGTTCAAAATCTCGGAGTTGCCGCCCGAGTTGCTGCGTAGATCGACGATGATCCGTTTGACATCCCTGTCCTCGATAACCTTAAACATGCCCTCGTTAAACGATGAAAACGGCTTTGCGGGATCATCCGCACAGGCATTGTATTCGAAATATATGGCGTTTTGCTCAGGGATATGCTTGTAGGCGTAGTTCTCTACATACTGCCCTGCCATGGGATTACTGACAGCTGTCTTTATGAGATCGGGTGTTTGTCCGAATGCCAGAATCTTTACCTCGGTATCGAATATGCTACCGTCGCGCTCTACCGTAAAGGTCGTAATATCCTCGTTGTCTATCAATCCGAGCCCGTGCAGATACATGGGCTTATTTAAATATCCGGGTAGATACGCTTTTAACCAGCTCTCGTTTTCGTGCGGTATTAGTTCGGATAGCTTTTCTAATACCTCCGAAATCTCATGTCCGTTGATGCGTACAATCCTCGCGTTCATCATATCCTCGAGGCTCTTGTCGGCATTTATGACGTACACATCATCGCCGAATATCTGCAAGGTCAGCGGATATCTGTAGCCGTTGAAATAATCTATGCTTGTATGCGAGTCACCAACCGCTCCGAGTATCCGCGAAAGACCTGTGAACACCTCTAAGTTATTTAGGTTCTCAACGTTCGCAGTCAGCTCTGCGCACATCGCCGTAAACTCCTGCTTGGGTAGTATTGCGTACAGGTTCTTATGTCGCTTTGGCAGCTCTTTTGCGAAATACTTCACGTCCTGCTTGAGCAAGAAGTTGCGCACAGGGTTTGTGTTGTCGTTATTCAGGATGATAAGCCTTTTTTGTATGCTCAACCCATATGCACAGAGGCCCACTACAACTATAGCGAGTACGCAAAGGATTATTTTACGCGCCACAGAACGGGTTCTCACTTTCGTAGAGTACGCCGGCGGGCTTGTTATATGCCACGTCACATACACCCAAAAGCTTCATGATCTCGAACAGCGTCTTACCAACATGAGCAAAACCCACGCCTGCATGATGCGGATAACGCTTCTCGATCAACACATGGCGATAGAAGCGTGCCATTTCCTTTACTGCAATAACGCCGATCGCGCCGAAGGACTTTGGATCTACATCGATTACGTCACCCTGCGCGATATAGCTCTTGAGCACCGCGTCAGCTGTAGATTGCAATCTGAACAGCGTCACAGGCGACGGCTTCATAGCACCCTCGAGTGTGCCGCGTGTGATATCGGGCTCCGAATCGGGCTCGAGCGCGCGCTTCATGATCAGCTGGTATTTCATTTCGGCGTTCTTTAGATGGCAGATCGCGGTATTGCCGCAATGGAAGCCCATGAACACGTCCGTATCTGTATAACCCTTAAATAATTCGGCATTCTCAGCGAACATATCTGCTGGTACGGTGTTATTGATATCCAATAGCGTCGGCGGCAGTTGGGTCGTCAGATAGAGGATGTATTCGGACAGCGCACCGTAGATATCCGTTTCACAGGCTACGGGTATGCCCTTGGCGGCCAAACGGCTGTTTACATAACACGGCACAAAACCGAACTGTGTCTGGAACGCGGGCCAGCACTTATTCGCAAAGATGAAGTATTCGGACGCGCCGAGGTTTTCCTTTGCCCAGTCTAACAGTGTGATCTCGTATTGAGCCAGCTTTGTGAGTATGCCGGGCTGCTTGTTGCCGACGCCGAGCTCATTTTCCATATCCTTTGCGACATCGGGGATACGCGGGTCGTTTGCGTGACGGTTAAACGCGGCGTACAAATCGAGCTCCGAGTTTTCCTGTATAGCCACACCGAGGTCAAACAACGGCTTTATCGGCGCGTTGCAGGCTATGAAATCAAACGGTCTCGGCCCGAACGCGAATATCTTGAGCTTCTTTAATCCGATCAAAACGCGTGCGATGGTATCAAACTCAGCGATCATCGCGGCGACCTGACTGGGTGTACCGACCGGATAAGCAGGTATGTATGGTTTGATGCCACGAAGGCCGATGTTGTAGCTGGCGTTTAACATACCGCAGTACGCATCACCACGCCCGTTGATGAGGTCCTTGCCGGATTCCTCGGCTGCCGCGACAAACATAGACGGGCCGCAGAAACGCTGCGCGAGTAAGGTCTCGGGTCCCTCTGGTCCGAAGTTGCCCAAATACACCACAAGTGCGTTGACCTCGGCTTTATTTAGGTCATCTAATGCCTTTATCGCGTCGTTTTCGTTTTCTACGATCACGTCGGACGCGTAGAAATCCATACCCGTGGCCTTTAATGCTGCTGCGACGGCCTCCTTGCGGCTGATGCTCAGGCTCGCCGGGAAACAATCCCTGCTTACGGCTACGATACCGATCTTAACCTTCGGTGCGTTCATGATTCATCCTCCTTATTTCTATGCATAATCCTTTACTTAAAAGCTTTTTAACAACGCTCATTATATTGCAATTATTAGCAGGAAGCAAACAAAGAATGTTTCACAAAAGCATTTGTCGTAACGGTAAATTTGTGGTATACCATAGACAAATCATCTTTCGGGAGGAAGGTATATGGATTGCAAGGTAGGTAACACGACTATTTCAATATCTGAGCAGGATTTAGGCATCATAATCACCAGAGACGGCAGCGAATGGCGTTACGAAAAGGAGCCGTTCTTTGCCGCAAACGGAAAGGATATTTGCTTCTCAGCGGCGGCACATATTGAGCACACAAAATGGAAGACGGGCATAGGAGAGGGGATCAGGAGCACATTTTCGGGCTTTGAGGGCATCAGTTTTGCATTTGAGACGGTCGTCTGGAGCGAATATGCGACTGGGGATGTATTCTTTGAGTTTATACCGATATCGGAGGATAATCTCACGGTAGAGGTCGTTCACTGGCCGCGTAATATCGTGTTTAACGACGAGAGCGACCCGATGTCAAAGAAGTGGTATACGGTCTTAAACATCTTGCAGGGTGCTCTGATACCGAACGACTGGCCTGAGGAACTCGCGAAGATACCGTTCGACGCGCAGCTCTGTGCATCGGGCGCATATATGCCATGGTTTGGGCAGGTACGTATTAACGACGGTTACATAGCAATCGTAAAGGATCCGTGGGACGCAAAGCTTTCGATAAACCACGAGGCTGGTAAACACACAGATGTAGGCATGCGTTGGATAACGAGCCTCGGTACGATACGTTACAAGCGCGCGGTGCGTTATACATTCCTAAAAAAATGCGATTACAACACCCTCTGTAAGGTCTATCGCAAATACGCAAAGGAGACGGGGTTACTTGTCACACTGGCCGAGAAGAATGCACGCTGCGCGTATGTGGATAAGCTGATCGGCTCGGTCGTTGTGCATAGCGGTATCAAGACGCATGTCTCACCGGATTCGTATTATCACGACAAGGAAAATCCGGAGAAAAACGACAGCCTCACACCGTTTGCGGTACGCACGGTGCAGATGAAGCGCCTCAAAGAGATCGGTGTACCGAAGGTGTATCTGCATCTGGACGGTTGGGGGAATCCGGGTTATGACAACAAGCATCCGGATTATTTGCCGCCATGTGTGGAGGCCGGTGGCTGGGAGGGCATGAAGGAGCTCTCCGACACAATGAAAGAAGCCGGATATATGTTTGGCATACATGATCAATACAGGGATTATTACTTGGATGCGCCGACATATGACGAGAACTTCTCGATTAAGTATCCGGATGGCACGATGCCCGCTATGTCACGCTGGGCCGGTGGCAAGCAGAACTATCTCTGCACAACCCAAGCCCCGTATTATGTAAAGCGTAACTTCTCGGAGCTGTTTGCGCATGGCATACACCTCGAGGCTTCGTATCTCGATGTATTTACCTGTAACGAGGGCGACGAATGCATACACCCATGGCATACGATGAGCCGCAAGGAATGCTTCGAACAGCGCAAGGCATGCTTTGATTACTTGCTCGCAAACGATATACTGCCAAGCTCTGAGGAGATCATCGACTGGGCAATGCCGAGCCTTGTGTTCGCGCATTACGCACCGTACGCGTTTATGCTGTTCTCGGGTAGCTTCGGTATACCCGTGCCGCTATTGAACCTCGTGTATCATGACTGCGTGATCACACCGTGGCTCATGGACGTAAAGGGTCGTGACTACATGCTCTACGCACTCTTAAACGGTGGCATCCCGTATCTGAACACCGAGAGCGAGGACATCAACAGAGAGGTCGACCGTTGCCGCTTCGTAACCGAGCTGCATAAAAAGGTGGCCAAGCTCGAAATGATTAAGCACGAATTCTTGGATGACGCGCATAAAATAGAACGTACCACCTTCGCAGACGGAACGTCTGTAACAGTAAACTTTAATTATAATACATTTGTAGTATCGTAATTAAACAAGCACGGATAAACACGGATTTCAATTGCATGTTCATGAAATCCGTGTGTATCCGTGTGTTTTTTTATCAACACAGTTGCATAGATTGAGGGTTGGATATAATGAATGAAATGCAAATTTTAATTTACAATACTCCAAATGAAGATATTTCTGTTAATGCAGTTGTAAAAGATGAAACGATATGGCTTACACAAAAGGCAATGTCAGAGTTGTTTGACGTGCAAGTACCGGCTATAAGCAAGCACTTGAAAAATATTTTTGACGATGGCGAGCTTGATGAAAAAGTGGTTGTTTCCGTTATGGAAATAACCACTCAACACGGAGCAATGGAGGGGAAAACTCAAACCAATCCAACAAAATTCTACAACCTTGATGCAATTATTTCTGTTGGCTATCGTGTTAATTCAAAAAAAGCCACAAATTTTAGAATTTGGGCAACAGGTATATTAAAAGAATATATGACAAAAGGCTTCGCTATGGACGATGAAAGGCTGAAGCAAGGCAAAGTTGCCTTTGGCAAAGATTATTTTCGTGAACTATTAGATCGTGTTCGCTCCATTAGAGCAAGCGAGCGACGCATCTGGCAACAAGTTACCGATATTTTTGCGGAATGTAGCATTGATTATGACAAAGATTCGGAAGTAACACACGAGTTTTATGCAATGGTGCAAAACAAATTTCATTATGCCATCACAGGCAAAACGGCACCCGAGATAATATATGAATCTGCTGCAGTACAAAAGAACATATGGGGCTTACAACTTATAAGAACTCTCCAGACGGCAGAGTTTTGAAACAAGATGTTACAGTTGCAAAAAATTATTTGGAGGAAAAACAAATTCGACAACTGGAGCGTGCGGTAACGGGCTATTTTGATTACATCGAGGATTTAATTGAGCGCGAAAATGTTCTTTCAATGGAGCAGTTTGCACAGAGTATTAACGAATTTTTGGCGTTTCGCAAATATGATATTTTACAGGGAAAGGGTAGAATTTCAAAAAAGGATGCAGATGAAAAGGCAAGATCTGAATATGATAAATTTAATAGAATCCAAAGAATCGAAAGCGATTTTGACCGTGCTGTAAAGCGCTTAAAAAACAAGGCGGCCAGCAAAAGTGAGTAAATTGTAAGAGCATAACCCTCTTGACCTTTCCAGTCTAAATATGTTAGACTAAGCTCGGTCTAAAGTATATAAATTGGGGGAGATGTTATGGCTAAGAATATAAGCCTTACCACCGCAGAGGAAAAACTTGCGGAATTGATATGGCGGGTTGCACCACTGACCTCGCCGGATTTGGTGGCGCTCGCAGAAGGGGAAATGGATTGGAAGAAATCAACGACCTATACGGTATTGAAGAAGCTTTGTGACAAGGGCGTATTTCGAAACGAAAATGCAAATGTGTCGGTTTTACTTACGCGTGATGAGCTAGTAGCGAACCAAAGCCGCCGATATGTAGAGGATACATTCGGAGGCTCGCTGCCTAAATTTATCACGGCATTTATCGGCGGTAAGAAGCTCACACCGGAGCAGGCTGGAGAGCTACGGCGGTTGATTGATGAGCACGAAGGGAGTGGTACAAATGGATAAACTGTTCCTTACTGTTCTCAACATGGGTCTGACAGGGGCATTTGTCATAGTAGCGATATGTCTTATCCGGATACCGCTTAAAAAAGTGCCCAAAATTATCTCGTATTGCCTATGGGCTGTCGCTGGCTTTCGGCTTGTGTTTCCGTTTTCCATCGAGAGTATGTTCAGCCTCATACCATTTAAGTCACAACCCATACCCACGGATATTGCAACGCAATCCACGCCGCGTATAGACAGCGGATTGGCGGTTGTGGACAACATAGTTAGCTCTTCGTTGCCTGCAGGAGAGCCATTGATGAGCATAAACCCGTTACAGATATGGATGGCAATCGGAGAATGCTTATGGCTTGCGGGTGTCGTGGTGATGCTTGTTTACGGTGTTGTATCATATTTGAGGATCAAACGTCGAATGCGACATACCATTTGCACTGAAGCAAATATTTTCGAAACGAAAAATATACGATCTCCTTTTGTACTTGGTGTTTTAAAGCCAAAGATATATCTGCCGTTAGGTTTATCCGTACAAGAGCGCGGTTACATCATTTTACACGAGCAAACCCACATTCGGCGGCTCGACCATATCGTAAAGTACGTGGCATATTTTGTTCTGTGTATGCATTGGTTTAATCCCCTTGTCTGGGTAGCATTTTTGCTGATGGGCGTGGACATGGAAATGTCCTGTGATGAGCACGTATTGAAAGAAATGGGTGGAGGGATAAAAAAGGATTATTCCATGTCGCTACTGTCCTTGGCAACGGAACGGCGTATAGTTGGATGCAGTCCGCTTGCGTTCGGTGAGGGCAGCATGAAAAGGAGAATAAAAAATGTCTTGAACTTCAAAAGGCCGTCGCGTGGCATCATCGTTACGGCGGTCTCAGTGACGGTTGTGTTGAGTTTGGGATGTGTTATGAATAGGACCACTCCGATTGTCGCGCCGCCAAAATCCGTAGCGGCGCAGACATATCAATTAGAGAATATGACTGAAAAGCAGAGGTTTGAAAACATGAGCTCGTTTACACTGCGAGAGGATGGCACAGCGTCATTAAGCGCGGCGCTTATAAGTAGCTACATGCCGCCGGAATGTACCTATGCTATCGAAAACGGTGAACTGGTGGTGCGTGCTCTTATTGAGACGGAGCAGGAGGAAGACTTTTTCATTCGTAAAAATGGTGACATCATGGCGAGTTTTGCGATCGTGGATGAAAACACCTTGGAGCTATTATCGGCTGTTACTAACCTGTATCCAGTCCATAGTGGTAGGTATGTGTCCGTAAAGCAAACCGAATCCAAATCGACCTATAAAACCCGAGAGTGGTTCAACTATTTAAACGGTGATGAAATGCCGTGGGGCGAGACCCTCGAACTGGAGTTACCTGAATATCCGGATACTGTCTTTCGCTGGACGCCGGAAAAATTAGTGGCAATTGATGAGACAGGGGCAAAAATGCTTTTTGAAGGTATGCCTATTTGGAATATCTATCTTGCGGATTTGTCGGGGGATGGGCTCCCGGAGTTCTGTGCTTCGGTCAGCATGGGTTCCGGCATCGTTGACGGTCACATCGTTGTCTATGATTACTCTGCGAGGAACCTTTTTGTCTTGGAGGACCGAATGTTTTTCGACTACGCGTTATATCTTGACGACGGGCGCCTGATGGTTAGACAAACGAAATACCCAAGTAACCAAGATTCGACCATTGCTACGGGAGAGTTAGCGTTTGTGGACGGTAAACTGACGGCTATAGGCATAGACCGAACAAGGCCGGACATTGAACCAAAGGAGACAACAAAGCCACAATAGAACATAAAAAGTGGGGGGTGATTTATTGAACGAACAATACTATTTAATAAAGCCAGACTTGAACGATGAAAAAGCCTTAATTGAGTTAGCCGAGAAATGGAAAGCATTTGGAGGGCGAATGAATCCGGGGCTTTTGCGAAACTTAAACGGAAATTATTTAGAGTGGCTGCAATATCTGGATAAATGGGAAAAAGGTATAGATATCGGAGAGGAAGTGCCGCAAACATTCTATGTTCTTAAACGCCATGACGGAACGATCTTGGGAGCGGTTTCTATAAGGCATTATCTAAATCATACCAATATCACAGACGGCGGACACTTAGGATATGGCATATGCCCTGAGTTTAGAGGAAACGGATATGGCAAATTAATTCTCAGCCTTGCATTAAAAAGGCTGTTCGAGATGGGGATAGAAAAGGTCCTCGTAACCTGTGACTTTGACAATTATGAATCTCAAAGGGTAATACTGAACAACGGCGGTGTGCTGGAAAATCAAGCGTTCGATGAGGATGGGATTACTGTCAATCGATATTGGATAGACAATGTGAGGTGATAAAAGATAGAGAAATGGGATGTATGATAAAGACGGTAGTAAAAAAATTACCACGGATTTACGCGGATTTTTCAGATTCACACGGATAACACCATAAATAGTGTTCCATCAGTGTAAATCCGTCCTTATCCGTGAAAATCCGTGGTAAATGTCTTTGTTATATACTATCTCTTCCAAGCCGCCTCGACGATCTTTAATCCCGCGTCGGCCTTAGAAATAAATTCATCGTACATCTTCATGGCTTCGTCTTCGGACGGAGCCATTATCATTTTTGGGTAATACTCGGCAAACATGGCCTCAAGCGCTGAAGCTTCCACGGCAGACATGCCCGCAGGTACGCCCCAGTTACCGTTTTTGTCTATATAAGCGGCCTTCAGTGCGATGTCGCGTAGATTGCTCTCATATGCGGTGAGATTGGGTTTTACATTGATCATATCGGCGGTGCGGTAATCCAGATACGGCGTATACAACGTCATGCCCTCGGTGCGTGTCATGCCGCCCCAGTCCGTTGAGCGCATCTGCTCCCACGAGCCGATATATACAGGAAACTTTATGCCGTCGGCTTCCCTGATGTCCCAGTGAACACCCGACATGCCCCATGCTGCGAGCCTCCTGCCTGCGTCACTGCTCAGGTAGGCTATGGCCTTGATGATGCGCTCGACATGTGGGCTGTCCTTCGAAACAAATGTCGCAAGCCAGCCGCTGCCGTCCAACGCGTATTTGGCACCCTCAAACATCGGCAATGGCGTCCATTTGATATCGGGCATACCAGATATCTGGAAACGCTCGTTTACAAACAGGTCCGAGGTCGTAATCACGGCTGCCTTGGCCTTTTCATAAACGGACGATGCGAGTATATCGTCGTCTGCCATCGAGGCATCGGCGATTAGGCCGTTTCGGTACAGGCCGTTCATATATGCGATATAGTTTTTAAACTCCGCTGTACGCAATCCGGACGTGCCGTCCTCGGCGCGTACCGTAACACCAAACTGTGCCATCGGTGCGAGATAACCAAACAGCGTCGGCGAAGCGAATACGCTCTCGGTGTTCTTCGGGCCGATATACCACGGATAGAGATCCGGGTTCTTGGCTTTTATCTCGGACAGTGCCGTCGCAAAGGTCTCGGGCGTGGACATGTCGGGCTTGCCGAGCGCGTTATAGATATCACTGCGTATGTAGTTCATTTGAACGGAACGCAGAACGGTCGTGCCGGGTAGACTCAGATCCTCGTCGCTTACCACAAAGTTTGGGATATAGTATTTACCGTCGCCCGACAGGTCATAGAATTTTTCTGCCTCGGGTGCAAACTGCTTAAATGCCTCGCCGAGATCGAGCACGAGACCGCTGTCTATGAGCTCCGTTACGATCGGGTCGCTTTTATACACGGTTACGATATCCGGTAGGCTGCCTGCAGCTATACGCTTGCGCAGCTCTTCGCCGTTCGCACCTGTAGACTTTGTGATCTCGAGCGGGAGCCCCGTCTCGTTTTGTATCGTGGCTACGACGGGTGTAGAGCCCATTTTCTCGTTTATCCATTCCATATTGAAGAAATGCTCGGCCGCATTGGGGTTTTTCTGCTTTGGCAGCATCGAACAGCCTGCCTGCACGGTCACTAACGCAGCGAGCGCGACAGCCGCCGCACCCCTCAATATACTCTGCTTGTATTTAATCAACATCATTGTCCTTTCTGTATAAATGTCCATATATAACGAGCAGTATAAATTGATACATTGTCCATGTCAAGTTTGTGAGGAATCGTTGTGCGGAATACTTCAAAAAAATTTGCGAAATGGAAAACTTGATTGTATTATAGTTGGTGCTTAGCATACAAAAAAAATATGGGAGGACTTCTATGGCTTACACAGAACGCATCATCCAAAGCACAATTGCGAAAAATCCGCACGAGAAAGAGTTTCATCAGACCGTTACGGAGGTGTTGACATCGCTGTCAGCGGTGATCGACAGAAATCCCCGCTTTGAGGAGCTCTCGTTACTCGAGCGCATGGTCGTGCCCGAACGCGTGGTCAGCTTCCGCGTGCCGTGGGTAGACGACAAGGGCAAGGTACAGGTCAACACGGGCTACCGCGTGCAGTTCAACAGTGCGATCGGACCCTACAAGGGCGGTCTGCGCTTTCACCCGTCTGTAAACCTGTCGATACTTAAGTTCCTCGGATTTGAACAGATATTCAAAAACTCGCTGACAGGCCTGCCGATCGGTGGCGGCAAGGGCGGCGCGGACTTCGATCCGAAGGGCAAGTCGGATAATGAGGTTATGCATTTCTGCCAGAGCTTTATGACCGAGCTCTATCGCCACATCGGCCAGGATACAGACGTACCGGCAGGTGACATCGGCGTTGGCGCGCGTGAGGTTGGTTTTATGTACGGTCAGTATAAGCGCTTGACAGGCCTTTACGAGGGCGTGTTGACGGGCAAGGGTCTGACATATGGCGGCTCTCTCGTACGTACCGAGGCTACAGGTTACGGTCTGTTGTACATCGTAGAAGAAATGCTCAAGCACGCAGGCAAATCCGTCGAGGGTGCGACGGTTACGGTCTCAGGCTCGGGCAATGTAGCCATCTTTGCATGCGAAAAGGCACAGCAGATGGGTGGCAAGGTTGTAAGCATGTCGGATTCGGACGGTTTCATACATGATCCGGAGGGCATTGACCTCGACCTGATGAAGGAAATCAAGCTCAATAAGCGCCAGCGTATCAGCGAATATGCAAATGTTCGCAAATCAGCTGTTTACACAGCCGGTAAGGGCGTATGGAATATCCCGTGCGATATCGCGCTGCCATGTGCGACGCAGAACGAGCT
>CAZUNC010000060.1:0-12565 GCA_964621475.1 uncultured Defluviitaleaceae bacterium
TCCACTATACTCGGCTGGTTGAATTATTAAATACTAAATTGAATTACATAAAAGAGCATTTCGAGAATGACAAAAGCTTTGAATGGCGCGGTGGGTTTAACTTTATAGTGACGGGTATAAAAAAGGATATATGGAGGGATCAGTGAAACAGCCTGACAAATGGAGAGAGACAATTGACCCGTTTTCTTACGTCCCGGGCAAAAATTTCTAAACACGCATAAAGAAATTGATTTGTTTTTGTCCGGTTATTCACAGCATCAGTCCTTCTCCCAACGCGCTTTCGCGTATTACTATGTATTGATTGCATGTCATTTTTATTCCATGGGGGATGAAAAATATCAATCAAACGTAAGACAGCTGATTGATGCCTATTTTTTCACTGCTTAGGAAAGCATCATTCCAAAGATCATACACATAAAAAGGACTGAGCCCCTGTAATTTAGAGCCCAGTCCTTTTGCTTTTTTATATCGCTATTACCTATTAAGCTATTCTAAATATAGAAACGGTTCCGAAAGGTCCCGGAGCGGGAGATGCCACTACATCTACCGGTCCATCCGAGCCGTTTATAAACCCGAAGGTATCCCCGGCTGTGGCGGCATACACGGTCATCGTACCTACAAGCATATCGATTGTTGACGCGACAGAGATACCATCTACAAAGATTAAACCCGGGAACAGGTTCATATCTACTTCCAATCCTGTGGTTCCGGGTACAGGTGTAACAGAAAACTTCCAGTAGATAACATACGTGCCCGATGTGAGAATTGTAAACAACCCTGTGCCCGCATCATAAGCAATGTCCGGCCCCGTGATGTTTGCGGTATCCAGCGTAATGACATCTCCAACCGGAATAGCCGGCTGATCAGTCGTTTTGAACGCATTCGCATACGAGTCAAATGCCGGTCCGGTTGCGCCGGTTGCACCTGTTGCGCCTATATCACCGGTTGCGCCTGTCGCACCTGTCGCACCGGCTGCACCTGTCGCGCCTACTGCACCGGCAGGTCCTATGGCACCGGTCGTTCCGGTAACGCCTGTCGCGCCGGTCGAACCTACTGCACCTGTCGCACCTGTTGCGCCGGTCGAACCTGTTGCGCCTGCTGCACCTGCGGCACCTGTCGCGCCTGTGGCACCCGTCGCACCCGCGGCACCCGCAGCTCCGGTCGCACCTGTAGTACCAGTGGCTCCAGTTGCACCCGTAACACCGGTCGCACCGGTCGCACCTGTTGCACCTGTTGCGCCAGTCGTACCTGTTGCTCCGGTCGCACCTGTTGTTCCTGCGGCTCCCGTTGCACCCGTAGCTCCCGTAGCTCCTCTTGCACCCGTTGCACCTGTCGCGCCTGTCGCACCGGTTCTACCCGTCGCACCTGTTGCGCCCGTTGCACCTGTTGCACCCGTTGCACCCGTTGTGCCCGTTGCACCGGTTGCACCTGTTGTTCCGGTTGCGCCAGTCGCACCTGTCGAGCCAGTCGCACCTGTAGCGCCGGTTGTACCTGTTGCACCCGCAGCACCGGTGGCTACTACTATTTATACACAACTATTTAATTTAAGGAGGCTAAATATGTATTTAAAAGGAAATGATAAAGCTATGAACGATGCGAAGAGATATACCTATTGGGGGATCCCTATACTATTTATTGTGGGATCCGCATTTCATTTTTTATATGATCTGTCTGGACAGCTTCCTGTCATCGGAGCTATTTGCCCGGTCAATGAAAGTGTATGGGAGCATTGCAAGATGGTTGTGCTGCCAATCATTTTATGGTGGACCTTTTACTATGATGCAAAAGGAAAAAATGATGGCATTGACGAAAACAAGTGGTTTACAGGTGCGCTTGTATCATTGTTGTGCGCCGTGATAACCATGCCGCTGCTGTACTATGGTTATACCGGAGCGTTCGGTATCGAGTCCTTATTGATCGACATCCTGATCTTATTTGTAGCGTTAGCTGTAGGGCAATTGTTAGGCTTCCATGTCTTTGCATATGGAAAGGGCATCAACGCAAAAATCGCTTTTTCTTTAATGATTGTTGTTCTGGCCATATTTGTCATTTTTACATTCAAGACCCCGCACTACCCTATTTTCCTGGACGAGGCAACGGGTAGCTATGGCATATAATTACTAATGCGTGCAGACGAAAGGTGTTGGAGCATGTTCCCTGAGAGGATTTATTACGAAAATACTATCAATAATTATGCGATGGGCCGGATGCTGATGGAAAAATACAAAGACTGCCCATGGATCCCCATAGAGAACCACAACAATATCCTCGAGCTGCGCTCCCGCCCCAACGAAGACTTCGTGGCAATGAAACGATACTTGATCATCGGTGTGCGCAAGACACATAAGTATGTGCCAAACACCAAGATATCGGATTTTCTTGTACCCTTTACATCCTCCGGATGCATAGCCATGTGCTTGTATTGTTACTTGGTATGTAACTATAACAAATGCTCCTATCTGCGTGTGTTTGTAAACCACGAGCAGATGCTTTATAACCTTATAAAAAAGTCTCATACATTCGACAAGGAATCTGTCTTTGAAATAGGGAGTAACAGCGACCTGATATTAGAGGATACCATCACAAACTCCCTTTCTCATACCATCGAGGAGTTCGCAACAAGAGGCAGGGGCTCCATTACCTTTCCTACAAAATTTTCAATGGTAGATAAGCTTTTAAACCTAAAACACAATGGCAAGGTTATTTTTCGAATGAGTTTAAATCCACAGGAGCTAATCAAAAGCGTAGAGATCGGAACCTCGCCGTTGCAAAACAGGATCAATGCGCTAAACAGGATCTGTGAGGCCGGATACAAGGTGGGTATTTTGATAGCGCCTATTATTTTAGTAGACAACTGGAAAAGCTTGTATACTGAGCTGCTGGATGTATTGGAGGCAGAGCTGACCCAAAAGACTAAAGACAGTATGTTTATAGAAATTATTTTTATGACCTACAGCTACATCCACAATGCTATTAACAATCAAGCCTTCCCCGACGCACTTAAGCTTTATAATAAGGAGATCATGACAGGCAGAGGACGCGGAAAATATTGCTATAAGGAAAAATATCGCATCGAGGCCGAAGCCATATTGAGGGATGAGATCAATAAAAGGTTTAAAGGTGTCAGTATTGTATATGTGGTTTAGATCCAATTGCCCTATTTTGTATAGGGCGTTTTTTATTGCGTAATATCGTACAAGCGACCGGACATACACTGCTTTTACAACACTACAATTGGTGGTTATTAAATGACAAACGCTCCTGTGGATATTGATAATGCCAGTGCTGAACCTACACTGCCTTTAGCCCAATACACGGAGGATTGGTTAATATACCAAAATATTCCTGTAAAAATAGAATTTACAGAAAATGCAGAGCCGCTTAAAGAGAAATTACTTAAATATTTTATCGACCTGAGAAACCGTTGATGATTATAAAAGAGAGGAGGATACAATGGCTCGTCACAGAAGGGGAATCGCACCTGAAAAGAAGCTCGTTTGGCATGTGGCGTTTTACATTCGGCTATCCAAGGACGATGGGAATGACGAATCCCTGAGTGTGGGCAATCAGCGAAAGATACTGCTTGAATATGTACATAAGAACTTTGATAAAGGGTTCAACATCGTTGATTTTTACATCGACGACGGCAAAACCGGCACGAATGTAAACCGACCAGATTTCATGCGTATGGAACGTGATATCCAAGATGGGAAGGTAAACTGCGTCATAGTAAAATCCCTTGCACGCGCATTCAGAAATCTTGGGGATCAGCAAAAGTATCTTGAGGAGTTCTTCCCATTACACGGTGTGCGATTTATCAATTTGGGTAACCCGTTTATCGATACCTATACCAATCCGCGTTCCATTTCCGGTTTGGAGGTGCCGATTTATGGCATGTTTAACGAGCAATTCGCCGCAAGCACCTCCGAAGAGGTACGAAAGACCTTTAATACCAAACGCAGAAGAGGAGAATTTATCGGGGCTTTCGCACCATATGGCTACAAAAAAGACCCCGAAAATAAAAATCGCCTGATCATCGACGAAGAGGCAGCCCAGACTGTCAGGGATATTTTCAATTGGTTTCTGTACGGGATAGAGGGACCCGGAGAGGATAATCGGGAGAGCCTGAGCATAAACGGCATAGCAAGGAAGCTTAACGAGCGTGGTGTACCGTGCCCTGCGAGCTACAAGCAGCTCCGGGGTTACAATTACCACAACCCGCACAACCGCTTCAAGCATTGTTATTGGTCGGGTTCATCTGTATCCAGGATGTTAAAGGATCGTGTGTACACGGGCTGTATGGTGCAAGGGAGATTTCGCGTCATCAGCTATAAAATCCATAAGCAGATTAAAACATCGGAGGAAGAGTGGTTTGTTGTCGAAGGCAAGCACGAGCATATCATTGACCCGGTGTTGTTTGATGAGGTCCAACGTCGTTTGGAGCACGATACCAGAACCGCAGCAGGCAAGAATGAGGTGTATCTGTTTTCGGGATTTCTCAGATGTGCTGCTTGCGGGAGGTCACTACATAGAAGAACCTCTAAGAACTACGTTTACTACTATTGTAGGTCAAAGCAGCTTTCAGGAACAGCATGCGGGAGCCGAGCGATACGGCTTGATATTCTGGAGGCCATCGTCATAAATGCATTGAATGCGCAAATCGATATGATCGATAACCTATCCGGGATCGTTGAGCAGATCAGCCATTCACCACGCATCGATAAAGGCGCTAACAGGCTCAGCACGATGCTAAAGCAACACGAGAGTGAGCATGCAAGGCTTACAAGGATCAGCGATACGCTGTATGTCGATTGGAAAAACGGGGATATCACAAGAGAGGATTACCTGCGAATGAAATCAGGGTTTGCATGCAGATTGGAGGAGATTGCGGCAGCAGTTACAAAGATTAGGGAGGACTGTGATGAGATAGCATCAGGTTTTACGACTGATCATCCGTATTTCTTGGAGTTTCAAAAGCACAGAAGATTTACAAGCTTAAGGCGGGATATGCTTATAGCCCTTATTGATACAATACTACTACATGAGCATGGTGGGGTAACAATTAGGTTTAGGTACTGTTGTGCATAAACGTTAGGCTCCGTCGGGCCTGTGGGTCCTGTCGGTCCAAGGTCTATTTCAAACGCCATAAGGCTTGCCTGTACCGGAACGATAGAGGAATATACAATATCATTCGCAGTAGCATTTACCAACTGCGCAGTCGTTCCTGGTGCAGCGACGTTGATCAAGGCAATACCTGAAACCTCACCTGTGGCGATCGGGGAGTCACCCAGAATAAAATCACCCTGCGAGGTTGAGATTGCGAAATTTATGCCGGTAGGCGAGGTTGAGGACTGTGTATCAACCCACCAATTGATGGCATATTCACCCGGAACATTGAACGTTATAACACCTGTTACAGTATTATAACTTATATTACCTGTCATGAAGATTACATTGTTAAATATTACATTAGTTCCCGCCGGTACATTGGTTCCGCCGGTTAGCGTAACTTGCAGAGAATTGTTGCTCATTTATAAAATCACTCCTTGCTTAGTTTGATATCATTTGTATGTTTTAACTTTAAAGCATGTACATTTTATTCTATGACGTTGTGTATATTTTGTTACTTTAGTTCACAGAAACATAAAAACACTCATATATTGCGAATAAAGACAAGATATTATCGACAGTTATAGTATTGGAATGTAAAGGAGTAAAGATATGAGAAGAAGAAATCGTTATCATGAGGATGATTATTGCAGCTGCGATTGTTGCTGCTGTGATGATGATCCCATATGTCCTACAGGCGCGACCGGTGCTACGGGAGCAACCGGTGCTACAGGTGCAACGGGTGCAACAGGTGCGACGGGTGCGACCGGCCCTGCCGGTGCTGTAGGCGCTACCGGGCCTGCGGGGCCTGCCGGTATTGCGGGTCCTGCTGGTCCCACCGGACCTGCAGGTCCTGCCGGTATTGCGGGTCCTGCCGGTCCCACCGGTGCTGCGGGTCCTGCCGGTATTGCGGGTGCTACCGGTCCCACTGGTGCTGCGGGTCCTGCCGGTATTGCGGGTGCTACCGGTCCCACCGGTGCTGCAGGTGCCATCGGAGCAACAGGCGCAACGGGTGCGACGGGTGATACCGGCGCTACCGGAGCCACAGGTGCTACCGGAGCAACAGGCGCTACAGGTGCCACGGGAGCCACAGGCGCTACAGGTGCCACGGGCGCTACTGGTGCGACAGGTGACACCGGTGCCACAGGCGCTACAGGAGCAGCGGGCTTGGGAGCCATCATCCCGTTTGCTTCAGGTGACCCTGTAGTCCTTACCTCGCTTGTCACAGGCGCAGCAGGAACCCCGGCGTTTATAGGCTTTGGCAATTCATCTCCCGGATTAGTACCCCTGTCAGCCGTTATAGACCTTTCTTCACCGGGTTTGTTGGATATGGCATTTGTCGACCCGAGAGGCGGAACGATCACAGATCTTTCGGCAATGTTTAGTGCAACGGTTGCTGTTACCCTCACAGGCACCGCCACGATCAATGTCGAGCTCTTCACCGCACCACCGGGAAGTAATCTATTCGTAGCCGTACCCGGAACCTTACTAACGTTGCCGCCACTGACCGGACTTATAACAATAGGCACAGTCGTATCGGGTGCTCTGCATGGTCTTTCTATACCGACCGTAGCAGACAATCGTTACCTGCTTGTTTATTCTTTGACGAGCACAGGCACGGAGATTGCCGATACCGTTATAGGCTTTGCCAGCGCAGGTTTAGCTATCAGTTAGGAATATAAAAAACCACGGGTTTAGGCAGATTTTATGGATTTACACGGATAACACCATGCAAAAGTGGTTTATCCGTGCAAATCCGTTCTTATCTGTGTAAATCCGTGGTAAATGTTTATTATATACGATCCGAAACGGATGCGACGCAATACATAAAACGACGGCCTTGCTTCCCTGCCCGCTCCACCACGCCCACGTGCATCAGTACGTTCAGTCCGATCTGTGCATTTCGCAGACGAATGTGTGCGGCCTCTGCAAACTCTTTTACGCCAAATTGCTCGGGCAGTCCGGGCGGTATCAGCTTACGAAACTCCGCATTAGATCCTATGTACACATCATCGATAATATCAAGGGGTACCCTATCATAACGGGTACCCCTATTCTTATATCTGTTAATATAACCAGTCTTGACCGCATCACGCGTATCAGCACTATCGCCCCTGTATTTGTACTCGAGGATATCCGTTAGGATGATCCGAAACTTCAGGTTTTTGTCATGCAGAAACATCTTGATCTTATATAACTCGTCAAAGCACTCGTATATATTTCCCTTCTTCGGCGACTTGCGCTTTGCGGACATCTCGGCGGTCGCGGGGTCTATCCAGACTAGGTATTTTATCCTCGCTATCGGATGGACGACCGTTACCGTATGTTCCTTTAAAAAAAACTTGAGCTTTGGGCGCAGCTTATCAAAACCGCGTGTCTGTATCTCCGTGATGCCGTTTTCGTCTAAAATGTCCGCGTGATATCCACCCACGCGCTGTTCATGAAATACCCTAGGCGACAGATAAGCCTTCAATACCGCATGCATGGTCTTTTCACCGAGCAAGCCGATACTTTTGGTACCTCCGGATTTTTCCGCGAGATACGTGTCCACCGCCTGCATAAACCTCCGGCGGTTCTGATCATCAATCAGATGCTCATCATCTGAGCTCACATCAGCGCCTCTGCAAACGCCTTTCCGAACGCTTCGGCTTCCTTTAACTGCTCCTCTGAGGGGTTGAAGTTTATCTTAAGTCCGTTTACGGGTATCTTAAAGCGCAGCTGCTTTATACGGCCCTCGATATTAGGCACAGCCTCACCGCTCCAGCCATATGAACCGAACGCTCCTGCGATCTTTCCCTTGTGGATGACCGGGTTCAGCTCGTTTAGCAGGTTCATGATCGGCGGCAGTGCGTCGCTTACGATCGTCGGCGAACCGAACAACAGACCATCAGCCTCATGCATCTGTACCTGCAAGCCCGCCGTATCGTCCTTCACAAGGTCATATGCATAGACATCGATATCACCCGCCGAGCGTATCGCATCCGCGATGGCCTTGGCCATCTTGGCTGTGTAACCGTACGCGCTCACATATGCGATCACGATACTCTTGCGATCCTTCTTGGCCGGTGTGGACCATTTTTCATACATGTCGACGTATTTCTGCACATCCTCGCGAATGACAGGACCGTGACCGTTGCAGATCGTTTCGATATCGAGGTCCTTTATCTTCTTGAGTGCGTCGAGCACATGGCTCTTGAACGGACCCATGATGTTGTCGAAATAGTACTTATACGCCTCGTAGAAATCCCCGTGTATCTTGTCGTTGAACACATTCTCGTCGCAGTAGTGGCAGCCAAATGAATCGCACGTAAACAGCGTCCTACATTCCGGTATATAGGTATACATGCTATCCGGCCAATGCAGAAACGGCGCATAGATAAATTTAAGCGTCTTGCCGCCGATATCGAGCGTCTCGCCGTCCTTTACGGCTAACGACGTAAACTCCCTATTCGCGATCTGAGCCACGAACTTCAACGCTGTCGGCGTACCTACGACCGTCGCATTCTTGCAACGTTCGAGCAGCTTGAACAGGCTGCCGGTATGATCGGGCTCCGCATGATCGACCACGATGTAATCAAGCTCCTCGGGCTTTATCACCGTTGCGAGCCTCTCGTAAAACTCATCAAAGAACGCTTCCTTCGCGACTTCAAACAGCACGTTTTTGTTCGCGCCCTTTACCACGAACGAATTATATGTCGTTCCGTTATCCGTATGCATGATGATATCAAAAACCCTGATATCAAAATCCAGCGCACCTACCCAATAAATGTCTTTCCTTACCACTAAGGGCTTAAACATAATATTCCTCCTTCGTATCTGCAACCTCACATATTGTAAATTATCTTTTGTTTACTGTAAATATAATGTATAATGGTTCCGTATAAAATGTATAACATCAACAACATTTCAGGGAGGCATATTATGAAAAAGATAGCAATGATCGGCTGCGGCGGCATCGGTGATTACCATCTGAGCCATTTGATCGATTTTGATGACATTAACCTTGCGGGCTTTTGCGATCTGATCGAGGAGCGTGCCGAAGACTTTGCGACTCGCATGGCCGAAAAGACCGGCACGAAACCGGGGGTATACACAAACTTTATAGACATGTATAACGAAATCCAGCCCGATGCGGTGTTTATTTGTGTGCCGCCGGACTGCCACGGTGAAATCGAGCGCGAAACCATTAACCGAAAGATACATTTCTTTGTAGAAAAGCCCGTAGCATTAGATATGGCACTCGCGTATGAAATCAGGGATAAGGCAGAGGCCGCAGGGCTGATCACGGCCTCGGGCTTCCAGTGCCGTTATTCCAATCTCGTTGAGCCGAATATCGAGTTTCTGAAGACCCACCAGGTCCCGTATGTTAACTGCACACGCGTAGGCGGCATACCGGAGGTTAAATGGTGGAAGAATAAGAAGACCTCGGGCGGCCAGCTCGTTGAACAGGCGATCCATCAGCTCGACATACTGCGTTATGTGTTCGGCGAACCGAAGACCGTGTTCTCATTTGCGGCACGTGGCTTTGTACAGGGTGATGCGGATTACGATACCGATGATCTGACCACGACCGTCGTACGCTTCGAAAGCGGCGCGCTCGCAACGATCGGCGTAGGCTGCTACGCAACCACCGGCGAATCCTTTGACAGCAAGATCACGTTCAGCTCATCGGATTGCAGAGCCGATCTGACGATCCTCGGCGAGTTCAAGATCTACGGAACCACACCGACCGAAACCGCGGACAACAACGGCCTTATCGTCAAGGGCGACGGCACGATGAAGGCCGGAGCCGGACAAGCCGTTGTATATAAGCAGGATGGCGATGCGGGCATACTCTGCGACCGTACGTTCATCGACGCGGTCATAACAGGCGATGCTTCAAAGATCCGTTCGCCATATGCTGATGCGTGCAAGTCGTTGGCATTCGGGCTCGCTTGCAACGAATCCATGGAAAAGGGCATAGCCATCAACCTATGAAATCCGTTTCTCAGAAATTAATCGTTCCGTTTGCTTGCTGCATTGTAGCTATGTCGCTGATACTTCCGTTGATATCGGTTTTTTTCCTTGCCCGCAACGGAATTTGGCCTACGAGCCTCGATAATGATATCGTTACCGTCGATTACAATCACCTCCTACGGTTCTTATTATTTTCATATGGCATTACAGCGGTTATTGATGCCTCCGTTATTATTCTTCTGTATTTTCAGATAAAAAATACCGTCACGGAACCAATAAATAAAATCCGCTCCGCCGCGATGCATTTAGCCGCGTACGAAACGGATTATCAGTTGGAGGTCCGCACCGATGACGAGATCGGTGATGTTGCGGAGATACTGAACGGATTTCTGAGGGACGCGATCAAGGATTTAAGAAATAAAGAAACAATGATAGCCGATAGTATGAGTTACGCGGGTAAGATACAGCATAACATACTGCCGTCGGACGATATATTCAACCAGGTATTTAAGGACTACAACATCATATGGTGTCCGCGCGAGGAGGTCGGCGGGGATCTGTATTGGATGTCCGCGCATGACAACGGTGCCGTGCTCGTGCTCTGTGACTGCACAGGGCACGGCATACCGGGCGCGTTGATGACGATGCTCGTCGCATCTATTTTGACCTCCTTGGTAAAGCTACACAATTATCAGGACCCCTCCGACATCATGTGGGAAATGGAAAAGCGACTTTCGGTTATACTAAATATCAATAAGCCCGAAAGCATTTCCGATATACGAGACGGGCTTGATATCCTGATCATGTTTATTCAAAAGGACGGCTCTATACGCCTCTCATCGGCTAACATGAACCTCTTTGTCTGCGACGGTCAAACGGTTAATGTATACAAAGGCCAGCGCATACACATAGCTGAGGGCACATTAAAAGGTCCCGAGATTATAAAGACCATCGACATACCCGCAAACCCAAACAATGTCTATTACGTGGCGACGGACGGCTTCTTTGATCAGGTTGGCGGCGAAAAGAACATCCCGTTCGGTCATACGCGTTTTAAGAACACCGTACTCTCCAACCACGGACCGGACTTGAACATGGTTACGGATATCCTGTGGAGCACATTCAGCGAATACAAGGGCAGTCAACAACAAAGGGATGACATCACACTAATAAGTTTTCGGGGGTTGTATCAATGACAAATCTTTACGATAACGAACGCTTTGTATTGGACGAGGCAAAGTCCTATCTCGAATCCCTTCCGGACGGATCTATGGTGGATGCTACGCTGTTTCGCCATATGGTGGAGCAATATGAGCATCTATTGAACCAGACCATAAAGATCACGCGGTTTTCCGATAAGATCGCCGAAAAGCTCAACGAGCACAAGAACATGCTCATGAGTCAGATCAATATCGACGAATTGACCGGTCTGTACAACAGACGTTATCTCTATGACGTGCTGGACCGTTATATCCGCTCGGATACGCGCTTGGGTGTGCCGTTATCGCTCATCATGCTTGATATAGATTTTTTCAAAAACTACAACGACCGCTACGGTCATCTTGAGGGTGACAACTGCCTGCGCAAGGTCGCGAAGGGCATCACCTCCTGTGTCAAACGTGCCGGGGACTTTGTATCGCGTTATGGCGGTGAGGAGTTTATCGTCACGATGCCCAACACCGACAAGGTCGGGGCTATAGAGGTTGCCACTACGATACTGCGTGAGATACGAAACCTAAAGATACCACACGCAGGCAACAAGTGCTCCGAATATGTAACGATATCAGCCGGTACTACCTCCGCTGTGCCTACGTCTCAATCCAACTGCGACGTATTTATAAAAACTGCCGACATCGCGTTATACAGATCCAAAACCAACGGACGTAACCAGGCAACCTATCTGGATCTCGGAGGGGCAGAGTAATGAAACCAATGCCTAAGGTCGACCTGTTCGATACTTACCGCAACATAAAAGAAAACGATATCCAGTTCTTTTATTGCGGGCCGATATCACAGGACGGTTTTGAGGGGATAGCGGTCGCGTTGCGCCGAAGCCTGAGCCTCAGTAAGCTGAGCACGGATATATCATATTCGATCTTTTCCGTGTTTGTAGAGCAGATACAGAATGCGATCCATTATTCCTCGGATCGCTTTCTATTCAATGACGGCGAAATGACAACCGTCGTAGTCATGCTCGGTTATACCGAAAACGGGTATTACATGCAGTGCGGCAATAAAATACATAAGGCAGATAAGCAACGTTTGACAGACAAGATAAATCAAGTCAACGGCCTAACAAAGGATGAACTCAAACAGCTCTACAAGGAACGCCGAAAGCAGCCCTCTGAGCCACAGAGCAAGGGTGCGGGCCTCGGGCTGATAGAAATGGCTCGCCGTTCGGACGGGCCGATAGCATTTAGCTTTGCAGACGTCGACGACGATTGTGCGTTCTTTACACTATATGTTACTATCGGAGGTAAGCATGTTTAAGCTGGAAAAA
>CAZUNC010000061.1:0-12394 GCA_964621475.1 uncultured Defluviitaleaceae bacterium
TATTATGTAGCTGTTTCATATGTTTGTCAATAAAGCATAATGAGCAAATATATGGTTGATATGAATTTTGGCTTTGTTGACATATAGCACGTCTGAACATATACTTTAGAGCGATTATTAAGGGGGGTTCCATGATGAGGCTGCGAAATAAAATAGCATTTATCTTTCTCGTTGCTGTATTGACGGCAGCTTTTGGGGTTACGGTGTATGCGGTACCGGCTAACCCGTTTCCGAGGCTGGTCAGACAGGCAGACGGCTCCGTGATCACCGTAACGGGATTTGGTGATGAGTTCTTTAACTGGACGGAGGACGACAGCGGATATGTGGTGAAGTATGACGAGGCCTCAAAGGACTGGCGATATGCATACATAAAAAACGGGAAGATTATGCCGGGTGAGGTCTCGGTTGGTAAACAAGCTAACAGTCTCGAAAGGTCAGTCGCTGACAGATCCGGTGGCAAGATAACGCGCAAGGATCTCGCGCCACTCATAGCTGATGTAGATAAATCCGCGAACGTGGAGCATATCAACGAGCCTATGCCCATCGCGGCATCGGCAGTGAACCAAAGCAGCGGGGCCATACCGGATAATAAGCTCAAGCAGGATATGCTCGTGATGCTCGTGGAGTTTAATGACGCGCACATGGTCAAGGGCATGGATTATTGGCGCAATCATCATTTCGGCACGAATGGTAAGACGGTTAATGCATATTTTGCAGAGGTGTCCGGAGCAAAAAACTTCCAGTTTAGACCGATTACATTTAATGTGGGGAATAGGCTTATAAAGAACATACCGGGTACTACGGAGGTCGAGATAAGGGATGGCGTGGCACGCGTCCGGTTGGACAGGAAACACCCCGGATTTAATGACGATGTCACGCTTATCAACTATGAAATTGAGCTTGCGTTTGACAAGATAAAGCAGTTTGTAAATCTCGACAGGTATACGGACAGATATGAGAACTACATAAAACGTGAGGATTTCCATGTATCAGCGATCGTTGCCGGGTGGGAAGCAAGTAGTGGCGACAGCAATGATAAAAACCAAAGGGTATGGGCTCACGCGAGCTACGCGTATGTTGATATCGCATCAAATCACGTTGCTTTGAGTGTGGATGTGACGGATACAAAAAATCCAAAGCTACTCTCGTTTGCGTGCCAGGGCGAGGTGTATCATGGGGAAAGGCTGGACCAAACTGCCATTGTGATGGGTGTAGGTATAACTGCCCATGAACTCGGGCATAGTTTAGGGCTGCCGGACCTATATGATTACGGATATGATTCCCCTGGTGTGGGGCTGTTTAGCCTGATGGCAAGCGGTAGTTGGGGTGCGGGCCCCGGTGACGAAGATGGTTATACCCCTGTGCATCTGGACGCGTGGTCAAAGGCAAAGCTCGGATTCATAAAACCAACGATGATACCGTCGTCGGAGCACAAGACGATAAACGTCAGTAGCTTCGATAAAGGCTACAATGTATACAAGATCACATCCGATGTAAACCCAAAGCAATACTTTTTGATAGAGAACCGTCAGCAGATAGGTTTTGATAAGGGTATGTACTGGTTTGGATTAAAATTTGAATATAACAACGATGGCGGTATTCTGATCTATCATATCGATGAGGAAGTGGAAGCGGCTAGAGGCATGATCAACAGTAACCAAAACCATAAGGCGGTGGATGTAGAGGAATCCGGTGGTCTAGATGGTGGTTTTTTTTATACGTTCTATACGAAAAATGGATATTTTAACGCAGATAAAACACCGAATTCCAACTTCTACACCCCGGGCCATACACAAGCAAATGGCGGCTCAGGTGATAAATATTTAGACGACGACGAGTGCCACCCGCAAACGGTAGCTTCGGGAATAAGTATAAGGGTCAATAGCGACAGAGCATCGACGATGGAGGTGGAGGTCGGAGAGCTGTCGGCAGCAGAGCCCCCGAACATATTAAAGGATTTGAGCGGCAAGGTTACTTATAAACAAAATGCCACAGCTAAACCTATGATCGTCGATGCGCAGGTACGCGACGGCGGCACCGTTTCGTATCAGTGGTATACAAATACCGTAAAGAATACCACAGGCGGCGCGTTGATACCGGGTGCTACAACACCGAGCCTTACACCCACCACATCAGCGTTGGGGACGTTGTTCTATTATGTGATAGCGACGAACACGCAAGGTGGCAACATGTCTTCGACAACAAGCGGTATAAAGGAAGTAGAAATCAACACTCAAGATAACGCCGAGCAGCCTGTGTTTGATATCGACTTGTATGTTATATATGAATATATGTTGAATGATGAAGCCGAGCCTATGGCTGTATCGGCCTCGGTTTCTGACGGAGGTGATCTGAGTTATCAATGGTATGTAAATACCTCGCTCAGCAACATTGGGGGAACATTGATACCGGGCGCGAATGCATCTGCGTACACACCACCCACTACGAGTGTCGGAAGGGTTTATTATTATGTACAGGTAACCAACACGAATACAGGCGTCAATGGGGTACAAACCGCAACGAGTACGAGTCATCTCGCATCTATATGGGTGCTCGGATCAACCTCCGATGCGCAGAAGCCGATCATCACAAACAATCTGCCGCAAAAGGCTATATACGGCATTAACACGGCGGGTAGTCCGTTGTCTGTTATGGCATATGTACTGGACGGCGGCACGTTGACATATCAGTGGCATAGAAATACCGTGGCCTCTATGGACGGCATGACACCCATTGACGGGGCTACCTACGAAACCTTTGCACCACCTACTATAGATGAGGGCACATATTATTACTGTGTGAAGATAACAAATAACAATCCTTACGCGGTAGGCGAAAAGACCGCTCAGACAACAAGCTCGATAACAACCGTAGAGGTTACGCGTTCTGATTTATACAGCCTCACGCTGGCGGCGGGCGCAAATGGCAGTGTTCAGCCAGACGTCAACGGACAATACGCGGCCGGACAGAACGTGACGATCGCGGCGGTGCCGGACGAGGGTTATTTATTCGAGGGCTGGTCATCGTCTGCAGGGGGAGAGTTTGGGGACGCAACCAGTGCGTCAACGACATTTATAATGCCACAAAGCGATACTACGGTTAGCGCAAGCTTTATAAAGGCTAATGGTGCCGAACCAACACCTATCCCAACGCCCTCACCGACTCCCTCTCCCGGAGCGGCTCCGAGTTATCAATCACCGCAGTTGATACCGCCGCCGCCGGGTATACACAATATACCCGCTCCGACCCCAGCAGCATATGTGGCATCACTCGGAACGCCGCAGGCTTCCAAAGCACCGCCGGAGCGCGTGACTACATCACCGATAAGGGATAACAGCGTTGTAAAGATAACGGGCTCAAAGACCTCCGCTTATGTCGGGATCGATACGATCAGGGAGGTTGCAAAGAAGCCGGGTACGCGGTTGAAGATTACATTGCGCAGTGCAATAGTGACATTGGACTGGGAGTCTGTTTCGAGCATTGCCGAGCAGACAAACAGCGGCGTTACCTTTACGGTGACAGGAACAGGCCGCAACAGCAGGCTAAATATTACGTCAGCCGGAAAAACAATCAGTGACCTCGGATATGGCATAACGGATGTAGAAATAAGATAATAATGAGATAAAAACGGGAAAAATGACGCAATAAATATGTGTATAAAAACCTCCCCTTCAGACTATATTTATATTAACGATAATTGGAAATATTTTACATGATGGGATTGAAATATCTTACAGGGGAGGTTCTGTATGAATCCGGTAATGAAGCAGATACACAAGCCCAAACACATAAAAAAAACCGGACGGGTTATGCAAACACCACCGGGCGGACAGGCTGCGGGTATAGGGACGACACTGGCAAAGCATGAGGTTGAGAGTATATTGGACGGGCTCAATGCGGAGTTGGCCAATCTGCACAATATGTATGACAATGTAACGGACCCCATGCTCATAGACGGCTTTATCTACGAGATCAAGGCCACGCATATGAAATACCAGTATTATCTAAAGCTGCGTAAAGAGGCGGGATTTTAAAAGGGGCGGGATGATCAATGGATGATTTATCGATATTTCAACTCGGTGGTCAGAGCCTGATACCGTGGTTGATCGTTGGCGTTTTGATCATCGGGATGCTCTTAGTGTTCGGTGCGCAGCTGAAGGTAGTCAGTAAGCTGTTGATGCAGGGTGCACTCGGCAGTTTGGGTTTCGTGGTGTTTAACAACATACTCGCGGGCCTCGGTGTCGGGTTAATGGTCGGCATCAACCTCATAACGGTTGTGGTCGTGTCGTTATTGGGGCTGCCGGGCTTCGTTATGCTCTATGTGTCGCAGTTAGTGTTATAGAAATGTTTGCGGCTACGCAAGCTACAGCGATCAAGGCCAACGCGATTATATTGTCATTTATATATAAGCGCACGGGGTTAAATAGGTTTATAAACGTAAGCGACGGTATAATCTCCGCTACATCAATGAACGAGGTTATGGCCATGAACACAAACGTCACAGCCAAAAGCGCAGTCAGGAAGTTTTGGGGGACAACGCGGCAGAGAAAAACACAGAGGGCTGAGACGGACAAGCTAAACACACATATACCGACAACGGCGATGTAGTTAAACGCAAGCAGACCCGAAATGGCGGCAGAGATACTGCATAAGATCATGAAGACGAGCGATATCGTAAACAACACCAATAAATCCGCTGCATACATAACGGACTTGGACACACCGGCAGAGACGAGCCTATCCATAACCCGTCTCGCGAACACGGTCTTGAGCGATATGCCGCAGGTTAAGCACAGTATCAGCGCAAACAATGCATAGAGGCTGTTTACGTAATACGGCAGCATAGCGGGCGACGTCTCGGTTGTCGAAACACCACCCGGATAGATTTCTAGTAGCTCGATCCTCATACCGTCAGCCGTATAGCTATCCGCCGCATCCTGCACGGCGGATTTTATTTTGTCCTTCGAAGCATCGGGGATATGCTTTGACAGCACGGACACACCCAGATCCCCTGCCATCACACGCGAAAGCGCCGAGGTCATCATCAGATCAAACATCGGATTCGCTACGGTCAAGGGGGACTTGTATAATATAACGGACCCTTCGAACTTACCCGTTTCCTCAATATAGATGCCGTACGCGCATTCCAAGAAGCGAGAAGAGACATGTTTCTTCATCTCGCGCTCATTGGTATAAATACGGACATCGGCACGTCCCTCAAGCGCGGAGGCAAAGTAATCGGCGGCCAAGTGTGAGGCCCCGTTGTCGGCAGCAAATACGCCGACGCGTATGCCGTTGTATTCGGGTGAGCTGAACACCGATATCACCGCGACAAGCCCGAGCGCAAATAATAGTACGACCCCGATTAAATATGGGGATACAATCGATTTCAGCTTTGTAAGATAGGCGACAAATAAAAACCTCATTGCGCAACCCTGCCTTTAATACAGAACGCAGCGGCACCGCACATTAGTCCGGCCAATAGCGGCACGGCGAGCATAATGCCCGATTTGGACGCGTTCAAAGCGTAGTAGTTAACGGTAAGCACGTTGATTTTTGAAAAGATGTCCGGTAGAAACGATAGTGGAAGCACTCCGCCCGAACAAAACAGCATCACAGTAGCGACGATCAGAGTGGTGAAACCCGCAGCAGCCTCGTTGGGTAGAATGGTTGCGATCAATAACACGGCTCCTGTTACGCATAATATCACGGGCAAGGCCTTTACCCCAAGTAACACAAGCAGTGGTATCGACACTACGAGGTTGCCGAGTACAAAGCCCAATGAATTCATGCCAAACGCAGATGTAAACGAAAAGCCCGCAAGCTTATACCGTGCATACAGCTGTCTGTTGAACGCGATAACGGGCTTCAACAGGCTCAGGTTACAGAGGAACATAAAGAACACCGCAAACGAGAGCAGGTAATGCTGCGTAACGCTAAGCTCTCCGGTCGCGTATAGGGTCTTGGGCACGAAGAACTTCTCGTATTCGACGATGTTCATGCCATAGGCGAGGTTTATAGGGAAGAAGATATGGCTGTCGATGAATGTGGTATCCAAACCGTTAGAAAACGCAACATCATAGACCGCATATACCCCGGCTTGCGAAACAGACAGAAATGAGACCGCTCCGTACGCAAGCAGACGCGAGGCTGTGGCCTGTAAAGAAAACGGATTGGCCGTATGTAGCGAGAACGGCATGTTAGTGCCGTTAATGATCGAATCTACAAAGCCCTCAGGTATCTCGATATATGCGGGTATTGTACCGTTCTCAAGCTGAGCTTCGGCGATTTGCTTATCCATACGCTCGAGCGTAACGATCTGGGCTACGGACGGGGTTTCGTTAAAGGTCTTGATGAGTATATCGATAGCCGAGCCGTTATTAGCGTCCACGACACCGATTTGAAACGGCGCAAACAGCGAGCCCCTATTCGTTATATCTTCGGCGGCCGTTACTGTAAACAGGCAGAGCAGCAACGCGAACAGCGCCCAGAACGCGAGTTTTATATACGCGCTGCCATAACGTTTAATCTCGATCCACAGCATATCTCAACCCCCGCTGCCGGTGGGACCGGAGCCAATCAATCCGGTTCCGATCCCGCTGCGGTCGCGTGTGATGAAGCCGTACAGCGCGCTACTGAAATCAGATCCGTCCGTGCAGAGATCAGACGGCGCACCGACAAAATCGAACACGCCGTTTCGCATAAGGTATAATCTATCGCAAAGTAACAGCTCGTCGGGCTGATGGGAGGTTAGGATCACGCATTTGCCCTCGGACTTAAGATCCAAAATCATTTGGGAGAGCTCGGATTTGAAGCCTATATCGAGCGCGGTCGTGGGCTCGTCCATGATGATGAAGTCCGGACCGTTCAACAGCGAGATACGAATGGACAAGCGCTTCTTCATTCCGCCCGAGAGCTGGCGCACCTTCTTTCTCAGGAAATCAACGTCAAAGCCCGCGTTGCGGTGATCCTTGCCATAAGCAGCGGCCCAGAATTTGACATTGTCTGTGACGCTGAGATCCTCGAACAATGCGTTTTCCTGAGGCACGTAACCGATTCGTAGCTTTAAAAGCTTGGGATTTCTGTTGATGTCCTCACCGTCTATGGTGACTACACCGCTGTCGGGCTTTGTGACTGTGGTTAAAATCGACAGCAGCGTTGATTTGCCACAGCCGTTTTCACCGGCTATGCCCACGATCTCACCCCTGTGTGCCTCAAAGCTTAGCCCTTGAAGTACCGGATGCGCATAGGTTTTAGTTATTTGATCCGCATATAACATTTTTATTCTTCTTCCGACATTTATTTGATGTTTCACTTGGATACATTCCTGATACATTTCGCAATATATCACAGGCGCTGTTTATGCGCAAGGAGCAAGAATTTTGAACGATCTGGGTACACAAACCATAAAAACGGACAGGCTCACACTGCGAAGGCTCATGCCCGAGGATGCATTTGATATCTATTGCTTTGCATCGGACAAACGCGTGTCGCAGTTTTTGTCGTGGTCGCCGCACAAAAATATTGAGGAGACACGCTCTGTTCTCGCCGGATGGCTCGAGGAATACGACAAGCCGTTTTGCTATCAGTGGGCAATCGTTTATGCGCAAACCAACATTGTTATCGGTACTATATCGCTCTGGGATGTAAAGCCCGTAGAGCGTTCCGCGCAAGTTACCTACGCGCTGCACGCGGGTTATTGGAGCACGGGCATCGTGACCGAAGCCCTAAAAGCCGTGCTTGAGTACGCGTTTACGCAGGCGGGCTTTTGCATAATCTACGCAAAGCACAACAGGCTCAATCCAGCCTCGGGCCGCGTCATGATTAAATGCGGCATGCGCTTTACGCATTTTTCGCAGGAGCAGTTCGATAAGGTCAGCGTGAGCGGCACGTATTTGAATTATATTGTTAAAAGGAAAGTGCAATAGAACTTGCATAATCTGTCTTTTATATAGTGAAGGCGCCTTCAAATAAATCAACGGGGATGATGCGGTGCATGACACGGCACGGGGCACGGTACAGGATATGGACGGAAACGAACAACTACGGCGAGAGCTTGTGGCGTTTGTAAAACGAAAGCTCGGAACATGCAACCGCATGGCCGAACAAGCCGAGGATATCGTTAATGAGGCCTTTCTTGCGTTGCTGACTGCAAAGACATATACGGAAGACAAGATGAACTTCGGGTATTTGTCCGTTTCGTGTCTGCGCATAGCGTATAGGGCGTTTAAGTCAAAAGATTTTATATTGAACGCTCCTATGGGTTTAGATGACTACTCGGACGTACTCAGTGAAAGGGATTTTGTTGACGAGTTGATTGCGGCAGAGGATACATCCGTCATCCTGAGTTCAATGCTTGTACTGAGGCAGATAGAGAGGATCATCGTAACAGAGCGCTACTTCGGCAATCTTAGGTTTGCAGAGATAGCTCAGCGTCATAATATCAAGCTCAATACCGTGCTGTCACATCACAGGCGGGCGCTTGATAAGCTGCGCGGCTATTTGCAGAAGTATTTTTGATTTGAGATAAAGGGGTGAATATTATTATGATCGTTTTGCCGATAGAAAAGAGAATAGAGCGGTTTAAGGGATATGCACAGATGGCGTGGTCGCTCGCGCTACAGATGTGTACGGAGCTTGGACATTGCCAGCTTATAGCAAAGAGTCTAATGCCTGTAGCTGATGAGATGAAAGTATTTGCAAATAGGCTGGATGCCGTATGTGAAGATCTGGACAGCCCCGAAATGGCGGCTGATTTTTTTGATAAGGTTTTGGATGATGTGGTATTGCAAGCGACTTTATTAACCATGAATTTCGTTTCCGAGATGATCAAGGCCGATCACTATACCAATACAGCCGCCACCAAGTCTCTTGCGGTTATCGCAGAGGAATACAGAGAGCTGACTGAAAAATTCAAGAGGTTATCTGGAAACAGCGGCAATAAAGACATCGCGATACCGGAGGCCAAAAACAGTATTACATCCACCGAGACCACGGATTTCTTTATGATGTTTTCAATCGGTGGCGTCGCATTTGTAGAAAGCCTTTGGTATATGAGGGAAATGGTTTACTACCCGATCGCCGACACATTCATAACAATAAGAGGCGAGGAAATACCCGTTATTGACTGCAGCAAAATCACATCACTGAAGGGTACCGAGGCGACGGATGGGCATCAGGCCTATCTGATCGTATACACACAATGGTCAAATAAGCCTACTCGATATGCGGTACCGATCGACGAGGTGGGTACGAACGCGTTATTTCGCACAAAAATCGGTATCAAAGCCGAGCCTAAGCAACCGGTGTTGGATGCAAGGTATATAAGGGAGTACTGGGAGAGCACTGATGGAAACGGGTTAGTATTCATAGACTGGAACAAACTCGCCGAGTAAAATCTTAACAGCGGATAGGCGCAAACAGAAAAGGATTCACACGGATAAAACCCTTTTGGGTACTATCCGCGTGAATCCTTTTTTTGTGAACAATATAACCATTGCTTCAAAAGTGTATTACATATATAATACAGATTGGGTGGTGGATCGATGTCTGTGTTTGACGAGCTAAAGCTAAACAAAATTGAGAATGTATATGAGCAGATCATTCGCCATGTAAAGCGGGAGATATTAGCAGGGCGTTTGGCAGATGGCGACAGACTGGAGTCGCGTCGAGACACCGCGATGATATTGTCCGTGAATCCAAACACGGTTCAAAAGGCGTATAAGCTGCTCGAGGATGAAGGTATTTTGACCACGGACAAAAACGCAAGGAGTTGTATATCGATAGATGAAAACGCGCTCGAGCGATTGAGAAGGGACGAGGTGGAGGCACTGGTGGATAGATTTGTGGGTGAGTGTGTGCAGATGGGGCTTAACATGGATCAAGTGAGTAAGCTACTCGGTGAGAGATGGGAATGTCACAAAGGGGGCAGGTCATGAAGATACTTGCAAGGCTCACGGTCTTTTGTTTTGTTCGGTTTCTAAAACCGGTAGGGATACTGTGCTTAGCGACTTTGATTTTGCCGCCGATGATGATGTATATAAATCTGAGGAGCGGGATTATCCCGGGATTACGATTTGAGACGGTGATGTCGCGTGCGGGGCTTGAGATACTGTTTGCGGTAGTATATGCGCTGTACTTAATAGGTGTGGCCTTTTCCACTACCATCGACATGATAGGCACAAAGAGCATTTATACGCTACTGTCGATACCGGATGGGCGCAAGTGGTTGTATATAAGTAAATTATTTGCTGCGCTGATGTGGGGTGTGGTGATATTGGCATGTGTGCTTTTAAGTGTTTTGATGTCATATGGCATTTATGCATCCTTCTACCAACAGAGTTATTATTTTGAATTCTTTATGCATAACGGGCTGTTCCTAGCGTTTGTTCGTTCGCAGCTGCTGAGGCTCATGCTGCCGATGTCTTTGGTTACATCGTTACTGTCGTTGTTGCTCGGCTTAGGTTCGGTTCAAGCCGCGCTATTTGGTAGCCTCGCGTGGCATTGGAAAAGGCTTTTGGCTATAGCCTATACTATAGCATATGTTATAAGCTCAACACCTATATGGTCGTATATGCTATATTGGCGGACATATACACGCGGGTTCTTTATTGCTGTTGCTGTTAATGTACTGCTGTTTCTCTGTGGATTTATTGGGGTTCATCTGTATGGAAAGGGTAAGGTGGCCTGAACATGAAAAGATACATTCCGCTCATGCTGCCGGCCTCTGCAATAATTGTTATCATAGTAATAGCCATCGCTATTAGGGGTATGAGCCTATACGGCACATTTGAACTAAAGACGCTTTCGGGAAGTACAGAGGCGCTTGACGGTATCAATATCTCGGGTTATCAACTGGACGGGGCACATGGTGAACGATTTGAGATCACAAACGGAGGGATAACGAGGGATATTGAGTATTATGAGAGTTATGAGGAGGCGTATAAACGGATACCGGTGGATTACGGTGCGACTGTAATGACATCCGGTGAGATGATATATAGGGCCTCTGTCGGTTATGTGCCTTCGGTGACTGGCAAGTATACGATTACGCATGACAGGCAAACCGCTCCGTCACAATATAACCCGGATTTTGTGCAGATCACGGAGACTACATTTGTAAGAACCAAAAGCGTCTCGCCGTATATCGAAATCCGCAGGGATAAGCGAAACCTATTTAGCCCGGATAGTTTGTTTTGCACAAAGGCCGATCTCAAATGGGAACGTGAGCACGACTTTACACTCACTTCGTCACCTGTAAAGTACGATGTTTCTCCTGAGGGTGTCGATAGCTTCGTGACAGGTCCGATCACAACAGATTTTATGATGGCGCAATATACCAATGTAGACATCCCTGAGACGTACGGATACTTTGTCGCGGAAGCGGCGGGTGAGATTTTTTACACATACCCATCCGACAAAAGATTTACGGGGATAAACGGCATATACCGGATCACGGAACTTGTGCCATGGTATGATAATCAAGGCGATCACATCGGGGCATCGGTCCCCATTGTAGAGTTTGATACGGAAGAATTCGAGACGGTCGGGTTACACGCCGTAAACGATAATCTACTGCTGCTGGTCAAAAAAGACGAGGGTTACGGTCTACGAAGATATAAAACAGACGGCACATTCGCAGATGAGCTGGAGCTCCCGGATCTTGTTGAAAAGTATATCGCGTATGCGGACGACGACGGCATAAGCTTTAGTTCCGTAGCCCAGGATGGGATAGATTATACGATCATAAGCGTAAGTATAGGCGAGAACCTCGCTCTGACTAATGTCATCCGAACCCCGATAGGCAAGCAGAGCGAAAACGTACAGCTGATGGCCCTTAGCCGTGCAAACGGTAAGATCGTCGTAGTCGCAAGCATAACCCCAAAGCAGGAACCGGATCAATTTTTCAGTTATATGGCAAGCCGTGACATCATTTATGTATTTGACGTATCAAGCATGATATATTCCGGTGAGATTTTGACTGATAAGGCACAGGACATGTTTGAGAAAAACATCTCTCCATATGAAGGCGGGAAACCCGTGAGATATATAAGCGGCATAGAGATATACCCCGCTACGGAGGTAGGCGATGATTGAGATCAAAGAGGTCAAAAAGATGTATCCGGGATACGGGGTCGCGCTTCAAGATATCTCGCTGAGTATAGCAGAGGGACAGGTGGTCGGACTGTTTGGGGCAAACGGAGCGGGCAAGAGTACACTGCTGCGTTGCATCTCAGGCATGACCGGATTATCCGGCGGCGAGGTCCTAATCGACGGCCAAAAACCGCAAAAGCGTAGTGGACAGATAGCATATATCACTGAGGAGGGCAGCTTCTTCAAACATATGACCGTGGCTCAGTACGGTCTATTTCTGGAGGACTTCTTCCCGGGATTT
>CAZUNC010000062.1:0-12246 GCA_964621475.1 uncultured Defluviitaleaceae bacterium
GCAGCTCGTCTTCCTTTTTTACAGGATAAAACCCGGCTTGCTCGCTGTTTTTGATACGCATGATGTAGTCCGAGATCACACCCTGCAGCTGCTGTGTCTCAAGCTGTGCCGAATGTGACATCACCGAATGCAATGTTTCCCTTGTATCACAGAGCGCACGCGTACCGTAATACAATAGCTCCGACACCGCGTGAACGCGTTCCGGTGCCATGTCCGGCACACCGTTTAAGACCTCAAGGTCGTCCGCATTACACTCCGGAAAAAAGGTCATAAATTCCTGGTTGATATATTCGTCCCTGTCTATCATCAGCACAGGTCCGCCGATAACGGCATACTCCAATATGTTACCGTTCACGATAGGGGACGCAAACAGCGTCAGCCCCATCCGGCAAAAGAACACATACCGTCCCGCAAACCGTAACGAAGAAAAAGCGCCATAGAGGCGCGTATAGGAGCATTTTTGTGTTTCATCGGGATCCGACCCAAACGCGCGGTTACAGAGCCCGCAGGGTATACCACATGCGCCGTCCGTCGCATGGAGCGTTTCGCCGAGTCCGTTTATCACGGTCACACCAACGCCCGTAGCAGTCCGGAAATGCTTACAAAATCCCGTATCAAAACCGTTATCCACAAATACCAATCCTCACGCAAAGCATATCATAACGAACTATTGCAAGTTTGTGTTTTCTTAATATTTTTTGTAAATATTTATTTCATGTTGAATCTTTGTTATATTTATGCATAATGATATCTTAAGAGGTGAAACCATAATGAGACTCAGATTAAAGCTCTTGGCATGCAAGGTTTTATACCGCGAAATCAGCATGCTCACATACAGATGCAAAAACATCGTGGATGTTACATATCTACGACAGGGCTATCACAATACGCCGACATTACTGAACAAGCTTTTACAGGATAACATCGACGCTATCGATAAAGGTGACGATGTATACAGCTGTCAAACAGTGGATGAGAGCGCATCCATCAAGGACTTCGATGCGATACTGTTGGGTTATGGCCTCTGCTCTAACGCTATTGTAGGGCTTCGCAGCAAGAAGCACCGCCTCGTGATACCCAAGGCCCATGACTGTATTACATTCTTCCTGGGTTCAAAGGAACGCTACAAGCAATACTTTGACAAAAACAGCGGCGGTATCTACTGGTACACGCCGGGCTGGATCGAGAACTCATTGATGCCCGGAGAGGAACGCGTTGACTACCTGCGCAATATCTACATAGAAAAATACGGCGAGGACAACGCCGACTATCTAATGGAGATGGAGCAGAACTGGCTTAAGGAATATAACCTCTGCACATATATCCGTTGGCCCGAGCTATCCGAGCAAACAGATGAGTACCTCGACTACACCAAGCAATGCGCAGACTACCTGAAATGGAACACGGACATCCTTGACGGTGACAAGAGCCTGCTGCAACGCTTCATAGACGGAGACTGGAACAGCGAAGACTTTTTAGTTGTAGAACCCGGCATGGAAATCACCCAAAGCTTCGACGAACGCGTATTGACAGCCAAGTAAACACGCGTACCCAAACTACAACAAAACATACAGCCGTGGTAATCAGTTTAATAACATCTCTGCAATAGCCTTAGTAGCATCCTTATTTACACCTGCATTCCCGCTCATCACCTTTACGAAGCCCTCTCTGCGTATATATAATTCGGAGAGCTTTGCGAGCAATGTATCCGGTGTCATGTCCTCCTGCATGAGCACGAGGCTGTATCCGGATTTTGAGAACGACTCAGCGTTCAATATCTGATCCCCTCTGCTTGCGCTCTTCGGTAGCGGTATTAGAATGTTAGGCTTGTGCAACGCGAGTAACTCAAAGATTGTATTTGCACCCGCACGGGATATGACCATATCCGATGCCGCAAACAGATGCGGCTGTTCCTCATTCACATATTCGAACTGCACATACCCGGGCTTTGATAGCAGATTTGGATCAATATTGCCCTTGCCGCAGAGGTGGACGATATTGTAATGCTTCGTGAGCCTATCTATAGCCACGCGCACGCATGCATTTATACTTTGCGCACCGCTGCTGCCACCCGTTATCATTACTATCGGCTTGTTGTCCTTGAATTTACAAAGGGCCAAGCCGGTTTTTTTATCACCCGAAAACAACTCTGCGCGTATCGGCGTGCCCGTGAGCACCCCTTTCCAGCGAGGTAAGCGCGATAGGGTCTCCGGAAAATTGCAACAGACCTTGTCCGCGAGTGGGATGCAGAGCTTGTTCGCAAGCCCCGGTGTTATGTCAGACTCGTGTATGATCGACTGTACGCCACAGAGCCTTGCGGCCGCGACCACAGGCACTACGACAAAGCCACCCTTCGAGAACAACCTATCGGGCTTGAATG
Source organism: uncultured Defluviitaleaceae bacterium (assembly GCA_964621475.1). Lineage (GTDB taxonomy): Bacteria > Bacillota > Clostridia > Lachnospirales > WQUN01 > CAYURR01. Next base: position 2,381 of record CAZUNC010000062.1, read on the forward strand.
ATTTTATGATCGCAACCGCTTCGGAAAGCCCCTTAATAACCCGAAATATATCGGTGACGTTCTTAGGATCAAGATATCTGCGCATCTTGCCGGACGATATCCCATAGTATTTAACACCCTTGGCTTCGATCAGGTCCTTTTCTATACCGTTCTTGCTGCCGATATATATAACCTCCGCTCCGGCTGCCCGGATATACGGCAATAATGCGATGTTCGGCGTGACATGTCCGGCTGTGCCGCCGCCCGTCAATACGATTCTTTTCATTTACAACTCTCCCCGTATTCGGTACAATACTTAGAAATACTCTTAAGATATTGTATAATAGTAAATAAGCCATGTATACATTAAAAACCAATGCAAATAAAAACATTATGGTTAAAACATGAATAGGCAGATGATAACAGAGGAATATTAGATGAATAAAACATTTTACCTTATTAGGTATTTTTTACCGATAACGCTGACATTATTACTCTTTAGCGTGGGCTGTGCGCAAAATGCTCTGCCTGTATCGGAAAACATCCCGGTTGAGCAGCAAGCTACCATCACGTACCAAGACACAACCGTCGAACAGCAGACCGGCGAGACCGTTCAATCCACAGACCACCCTGTGTTACCGTCGCATAATGAATACAGCATCTCCCTCGATGTAGACCCCTCCGAGTATACCGTGAGCGGCATCGAACGCATCAAGTTTACAAACCGCACGGGGGCTGATTTGGATACGCTGTATTTCCGGTATTACCCAGAGGCCTTTACATCAGATTCTGAAGCTAAGTCTGAATCGAAACCCCATATGAATATCATCGCGGTCACGGTGGACAAGGACAAGGTCATCTACTCGATTACCGACGAGTTATTAAAGGTTACGCTCGACGAGATCTTAAATAACGACGATGCGATAGATATCCTCATACAGTTTGACGCGCAGCTGCCCGAGGTTTCCGACCTGGATCCCAGATCCGATACGCTGCCAAAATCCGGAGCGAACGAACGCGTGCTCTGGTGCGGCAATTTTTTACCGATCCTGTCCGTGTATGATGAAAACGGCTGGTACACAGGACCCGCCAGCAGCATAAACACTCCGATATATGCTCGCAGCGCGAACTTTACGGTCAATATAACGACCCCGATGAAATATACCGTCGCGGGCACGGGTTTCAGAACCGAGAGCGAATCGGACGGCAAGAAGCTGACAACCTTTAGTGCGAAGATGGTCAGAGACTTTGCATTTTCTATGAGTGCCGATTATACCGTCAGTAACCTTATAACCCCGTCCGGTTACGAAATAGAATATTTCAGCTTTACGGACCGAAACGAGCCTGAATTAGTCTTAAAGGCCGCATCGGACTATCTGGAGTATTACAGCCGCACAGTTGGCGCATATCTTTATCCGCAGTTATGTATAGCCGAAACCTCATTGCCAACCCAACTCATGACCGGAGCGGCCCCATCTGCAAACGACGTAAGCATCCTTTCTTATCCGCAGATCATATTTATATCAAACCCACGCGACGAGGCATTTGATATAAAGGCCAGCGACCTAGTCAAGGCCGTCGGCTATCAATGGTTCCCATACACTATCGGTAACAATGTATTTGAATATCCATGGATGTACGAGGGTATTGTTTCGCTACTATCGAGGATGAACGGCGCAACCGAACAGGAGCTCTCAAACAAGCTTCAAAACGTACGTACCATCCTTTCTGAAAAACGTGTATATCCGCCCGATATAGCGCGGAATGTTTATGCATATAATGCATATGAGGACTATAACAACATACAACGCAACAAAGCCATGTTGATGTTCTACGACATCCGACATCAAATGGGTACCGAGCAGTTTTCAGCGTTTTTGAGGGAATATTACAACAAATATTCGTTTCGCTTAAGCTCACCCGAAATCATGAAGGAGCTGTTGGATCAACTGTCGGGGATTTCAACCGAGGATGAAACCGTTGAGCTTGTTTCGGACAGGCTTGATTTTTGGCTCAACAACAAGGGTTTGCCTGCATTAAAGTAATTCGTAACGCGTGGAGGTAAGTATGAAGATAACCGTTATAAACGGCTGTATCCCGGATAAGGACATGGGTGTAGCCGGAGTATTAAGGATAATAAGTGATGTACTCGAGGAATTGGGCATCGAACTCGAGCAACTATATCTAAACGCTCTAAATCTGCCGTTCTTTTCCGGAAAGACACATCCGGAGTTTGACAGGCTCATGAGTGGCTTCAGAAACAGCGCGGGGTTCATTTTCTGCACGACCTCGTTCATGTACGGGGTATCGGGGCCGATGGCGCGCTTTTTTGAGTATTTGTCGCTCGACATGTACCGCAGCGTCTTCCGTGAAAAGCACTGCATGCTCTTGGCGGTGTCTCGCACCGGCGGCGAATGGGAGACCATAACATATATGTCCCGGGTAATGAACGCTATATGCGCATACGACACGGTGCGTATAGGCATGGACGAGGCCAAGGCTTCTCTCGCCTTGAAGGAAGAGTACCTACACATCATCGAACGTCAGGCCGAGGACTTCTATCGGCTCATAAGACAAAACCGCAGTTTCTTTATACCGACCGCCGAGATGCTCGATCTGCGCCTCGCGAATAACGAAATAAAACCCCGTGATACGAAGCCGAAGCTTCAGATCGCCGAGGTTTATGAAAAGTTGAACTTGGAACCGGTAAATCACCAACAGGAACAGGATATAGCCGACATAGCGGATTATTTCACACAGAAATATGATGAAATCCCCGTCGTGGATTTAGCCGAAAACATCATAGAAAAGAAAGAGATCGTCGTACCGCCACCCAGGGTTTTATCCGAAGACGAGCTCACACCACGCTTCCGTACACTGCGACAGCTAACCTCCGCGCTCGCACACCACTTTAAGCCGCAACTCTCTCACGGCCTTGATGCGGCTATTCAACTGCAGATAACAGGCAAGGAGAGCTTTACGGGGCAATTCGTGATCAAAAATACCGAATGCGAGTTCATAGATGATGCGCATCCAAACCCAGACATCACGATCATAGCGGATTCGTCTATTTGGGCCGACGTACTCAGGTCCAAGCTCACCGCTCAAAAAGCGTTTATGATCGGTAAGCTTAAGGTTCGGGGTAATTTTGTATTACTCACGCGTTTCGATCAATTGTTTGACACTGAGGGTCTGAACGCGAGAGCGGGTTAAATCCTCCCCTGCGGGTAGTCTATACCCTTTTTCCTAATGCACCCGAAAACGTGCCGCCGGACTTTAAATAAGCCTTGGCCGCGCGTTGTAAGACCGTATCTTCCGGGTAGTCGTCTATGCTCTGTGGTCTGTTATTTGCATAACATGTGCCGAATACGCGCTCAATCGTCTGCGTATCGTCGTTATCCAACTCAACGATCTCATATTCACTCTGGAATTTTACGATATTTGAATCCGGTGGTAGTAATGTCTTTAACGCGGGCTGCAACAGCCACGAATGACATACGAACACCGGATTTTTTTTGAAGAACACAGCAGCCTGTTCGTATGAGCGGTGACACGCATCAATATCGAGTGGCTCACCCTGTGGGATATGTACATTCAATTGTTGCTCGCCCGTTTCCTTGTCTGTGATCGGTTCAAATTGCAACCGCCCGAGCCTAAACACCTTCAGGCTTACATGCAGATCAAGCCAACCCGTTTCCTTCAGGCCATATACACCATAATCCCTTAAGCAATTCCCTGCCCAGATATTCAGGTCATACATCGTATCAAAATATACCTGATCGCCTATGCCACGCTTCTTGTATTCCTCGTACGCATTAACCGCCCGGTCAATATATATGAGCAGGTTTTGCTCGAATTGATGTGTGCCTCGATCCGCGATCCTATCCGCATCCAGACCTATCTCAGCGATCAACCGCTCCGCTGTCATTATCGTTTCTGACATATGTACCCCCCAAATTACTTTTATAGTACAACCGTCCCTATGCCGTTTGCCGGTAGCTTTACCTCCGCAACCTTACCCTCAAATCGGAGTGATACGGGCAAAGCCCTTGCGGTCTTATTAAGCATGATCCCGACAATACTACCGTCCGGGTTCTTTACAGCCGTCACATCAAGTTTCTCGGTATATTTTGATACCCCTATCCTGATCGCCCCGGGATGAATGTATTTACCGAAGTGTTGTAAATACCTTAATGACAGCTTATATCGAACCTCGTCGTTATCCGTATCGCACATGATCGGTGCGTCACAGAAGTTTTGTACATGGTTTGGTCCTCCCTCTTGATCCAGCAACAGGTTCCAATCAAACCAGAGGTTCATACCGTTATTAAGATTCCCAATGATATCGTGTGCGTACATCCTCGCATCTTCAAGCTGATTGTTTTTACCGGGTTTGTTGTATGCCACGCAACCCTCTGTAAATACGAGCTTCAAGCCCGGATATCGTTCCCTTATCATGCGTAGTGTATCAAAATGTTCACCCGTGTACCAATGCACAGCCACACCATTTATCATATTTAGGGTATCATCGTCCACAATCTCATTCGTACGCTCGAACGCGCGCTCCTTATTGTGATCCCATATATACAGGCCGATATCCAGACCGTGTCTCTGAAGCGCCGGATACATATAATCGCGCAGGAAAATCTTTTCCTCTTCACCTTTATATAAACACGAATCCCATGACTGACACGCATTCGGTTCATTTTGTAATGTGAGCATCCGCACATTCAGGTCACGCTTTTGATATTCTTCTATATATCGGCATATGTATTCTGCCCATTGCTTATGGCATTCGGGCTTGAGCTTACCACCCTCGTTGCGCTTACCGGTATCTTTCATAAAATTCGGCGGGCTCCATGGAGACAGTAGTATTGTTAGTTTTTCACCTAGATATTCCTCAGCGGCTTTGATAAACGGTATCACATATTTCTCGTCCCTCTCAAGTGAAAACGAAATAAATTCCGTATCATCCGGATCTGTAACCGCCTGATAATGTCCCAAGCTGAAATCGCAACTATCTATAGACACACGCAGGAATCGATAATTACAACCGTTTTTACCAAAACATTCCTCGAGCACCGCCAGGCGTTGTTTCTCGCAGAGCTTTGACCATGTAAAGGCTGCTGCCTCCGTAGCCGCACCGCCAAACCCGTCGATGACCTGATACTCTACTTGCGGATAGATGTTTACAGCTCCCATCTCGACATTGATATCGTCCTTTATATGTAGTGGTTGTTCGTTTGTGATTATGCCCGTTTTCTTGTATGCGGTTGTATAAAACATGTTTCTCTCGTTCAACAGTGCAACATCCCTTTCTAAATATGTTAGATCATCCCGCCATTCAATGTACTTGCAAAGCGCACCTGACAGGATTTCCGGATTATCAATTCAGTTTCCACCCGAACAACCCTACCTTTTTCACCCGGCTCCATAAGCCGAATGAGTTCCTCGACCGCGTTTTGACAGATATCCTGGATCGGATTCAATATCGTGGTCAATGGTACAGGACACGCAGCCGCAGCCGCACCATCGTCAAAACCCATAACGCTGATCTCATCCGGTATGCTTATGTGTAAATCCGATAATGCTTCCATACAACCCAGGGCCATTTCGTCATTCGCACATAATATCGCATCGGGTTTTATCTTTGCATGAGGCAGACATCCCCTAACTGCATGATACGCCGCATCGGTTTCAAAGAAGCCGTTCATGATCAAGTCGCCATGAACAGGTAATCTATGCTTGTTCATAGCTTTAACATAGACCTCATATCGCTCTGCCCCGTCAAAGTTGTCGTTACCGTTTAGATACGCTATATTCTTATGACCCAAATGCACCAGATACTCAACTGCCTGAACCATGCCCATCTCATTATTAATTAATATACTCGACATCATTTCATCATTTACGGCCTTATCCAAAAACACATACGGTATCTTCTTAGTCTTTAGCAACTCCACATCCGCAACGTCCAAATGCTCGTTCAACACCATAACGCCGTCAATATTTGAGGCGAGCATAGATGCGACGAGCTGTTTACTTGTGTATGAATTGCTTATATGAACCATCAACGCATATCCCTTTGCGGTACAGGCCACATATGTGGCCTGTACCAGCTTGGTATAAAACGACGTGTGGATGTTGGGTAAAAACAAACCTATATTATTTGTCGTGTGGGTTTTTAATAGCTTTGCGTTTATATTCGGTACATAGTTTAACTGCGCAACGGCTTCCATTACTCGCTTCTTGGTCTCGTCCTTTACATACGACGCGCCGTTTAGTGCATTGGAGACTGTGGAGATGGACACCCCTGCCAGCTTTGCCACATCCTTGATTGTGGTCATTTTTTTACCTCATGTAGGGTCTTATAACCCCAGTTTATCTGCGCTTATCTTCATCTTATCGCTAAATATCTTTACTATATTATCCCAGCCCGTATTCGCCTGGAATGTCTTAAAATCCTCGATCAGCTTATCAAATTCCGCATCATTTTGCGCACGCAGCAGCTTTGCCAATGTGGTACTCCACTCAGCCTCGATATTCCTAAGGTTACGCGCCTCCGGTGTACCCGGGTCCGGATTTATGTCTTCGAGCACAAAATGCGGGTATAACTTGCCCGTGCCCCATTCAGCCATTTGTTTTACAGAATCGATAGTGCCGTCCTTGCTGTGTTCGATATTGTAGCCGTCATGCCCGAACAAACAAAACTCTCCAAAGCGATAGGTCTTCTTGAAGTTATCAGGGTTTTCCTTCCTCATCTGATCGACCTCGGGCACAAAGTAATACTTGCCGTTTTCATCGACCGAATAGGTTTCCCCTTCCTTACCAAAGAAACATACCTGCCTACCATAATCACTGATTAGGTACGTGAACAATTGAATAGCCTTTTGCGGGTCTGTGCAGTTTTTAGTCACATAGGTTACAGACCAGCCTGAGATACCAGACTGCGCGAGCATAGGCTTGTTACCAAGGCTGCTCTGCGGTCCGTCGATCGCAATATACTTCCGTGCGGCATCCGCTTCGAGGTTCTTTTGCAACGTACCGGACAGCTGCGGCGCACCTGTTATAAATGCCGTACCATATCGACCGCTCGCAAGCTTTTCTTCAAATACGGTATCGCTATCCGAAAAGGCATCATCGCTGATAAAGCCTTGGAGGTATGCGTGATTGAATATCTTTATCCAACGCAGATACTCCGGGTCCAGGTTTCTGTAATAATAGGTTTTGTCTTCATTCATGATAGGTACACCCAGGAAATCCTGGAATTGATTGCCTATGGAGCTTGTGGTCGGAGCCGCGCCGGAACCGAAGCTACGCATACCAAACGGCGCTATATCCGGGTATTGCTCTTTAATCTTTTTCAACGCGCCGAGAAAACCTTCTTCATCGGATATCTCGGGCTTTCCTATAGCATTGTATACATCCTCTCGGACTACAAAGAAGTCAGTCGCTTGTAAATATCCCTTTTCATAATCAACAGTCGTATTGGAATAACTCGGGTATCCATAGGTCTTGCCATCCCCGAGCTTGAACCAGTCAAAGGTCTCTTGTGCAATGACCTTATAGAAATAAGGATCGTATTTGTCCGCAAGATCATTAAGGGGTTGTGCCCATGTATCAGCCTTTTTTGCCGTCTGTGTGGTCGATCCGAATATGGTCAAGATGTCCGGGAGCTGTCCCGAACCGAAAAGCCCGTTGAGCTTGGTATCGTCACCTACTTGAAACACTATATCAACATTCAAGTCATCTTTCAATATCTTTGTCACGTAATCGGTTCCAAACTCCGTGTTCCACCAATCCGCATTTACATACCATGTGAGCTTTGTATTTTCCTGCGGGTCAATCTGCCATGCTGGCTTATTTGGATCTAACTCATACCTCGCCTCCGCTGTATTCGCCTTGTCCGTCGCCTGTGTGTTTGCCGCACCCGAGGCGTTGTTTTGCACGGATGCCGGCTGTGTGCCTCCCGTAGTTGTGCAGCCAACAAGCATCGTGATGCCGAGCATCGCAGCCCCTATTGCCGATAAAAACCTTCTCTTCATTGATATACCCCTTTCTCTTTGTTTTTTCTATTCTTTAACCGCACCCAGTGTAAGACCGGTTACGAAATACTTTTGCAAAAATGGATAGATGACAATGATCGGTAGAGCCGTGACCACGATAGTCGCTAACTGTATCGAGCGGGTAGTCGTCGGTAAGACCGCTCCTATCGCGGAATTCTCCATTGCCTGCATTTGAGACTGCACGATGATCTCATACAGCTTCATCTGGACGGGATAGAGGGCCTTGTTGGTTATAAACATCCTCGCTGTCATGTAGTCGTTCCATTGGCCCACTCCGTTAAACAGTGATATCGTTGCGATAACAGGCAATGACAGTGGGATAATCATCCGAAAGAATGTCTGCCATGTGCCCGCACCGTCGATAGTAGCCGATTCCTCTATGGATGCAGGTATACCGCGGAAGAAATTCATCAGTATAACCATATCGAAGTATGTAAACATGGACGGTATGATAAAAACCAGAAAATTGTCCAATAGCCCAAGCTGTCTGTACAGCAAATAGGTTGGCACCATACCGCCGCTGAAGAACATGGTTATGATCCCGATAGCGGTATATAACTTGCGTCCGGCTAGGTAATTCTTGCTCATGCCATACGCTACCATGCTGCAAAAGAATACATGCGTGCCAACACCGAGTACGGTTTTCATAACGGATATGCCAAAAGCGTTCCATATGGATGTGTCACGAAATACCGCAACATAGTTTTCTAATGTAAAACCCTTTGGTAACAGTGTGATCTGCCCCAAGGCCAGTTGATCAGCACTGGAAAATGACGAAATAATAACATTCCATACCGGGTAAGCAATTATCAAGGTCATCAGCGTCATCAACACAAGGCTGATTATATTAAACGCGGAGTCTTCTCTAATTTTGTTTTTCGCTTCCATTGAATCGTCCTCCGTCCGTTTAGAATACAGATTCATTATCGTTGAGCTTGCGTGTAATCGCGTTTGTGGCGAGCACCAAGATCAGCGAGACTATCGAAACGCCGAGACCAACAGCCGTTGCATAAGAAAAATCTCCTTGCGCAAGACCGATGTTAAACACATATGAGTTTATAACCTGTGCCTTTGCCCTGTTTAATGGGTTCATGAGCACCATAGTCTGATCGAGGTTAGAATTTAATAAACCGCCGATCGTTAATATAAGGTTTAAAATTACGATCTGCCTCATGAGCGGCAACGTGATATTAATGATTTGCTTTAGTTTGTTTGCACCGTCTATCTTAGCCGCCTCGTAATATGACGGGTCGATACCGGTTATAACTGCAAGATAGATGATCGTGTTCCAGCCCGTTTCCTTCCAGGCCTCTGACAGCACTGCAATAAACCAATACATGTTATCCTTGACGAGAATATTTGTGGGCTCCTTGACCAGCCCAACAGCCATAAGTATCTGTGAGACAAAACCCGTGGTCGAAAGCCAGTTGATAAGCATGCCACCCAATACGATCCACGACAGGAAATGTGGTAGGTATGAAACGGTCTGCACAAACTTTTTATATATACCCGTCCTCATTTCCGAGATCAACACTGCTATTATAATCGGCAGCGGGAAGCATATTACCAGCTTCAGGAAACTAATAGCTAATGTGTTTACGACCGATTGCCAAAAGAATTTATCTGTAAAAGCAATGATAAAATTCTCAAATCCCACCCACGGAGCCGAGCCTATCGTATCTACAACAGTGTAACGTTGAAACGCAATAAGCAAGCCGTAGATAGGAAAATAACTAAATATGATCATGAATACGATCCCGGGCAATACCATCATCTGTAATGGCAACTGCCGTCCAAAGACTGCCACAAAGCTTTTTTTCT
>CAZUNC010000063.1:0-11942 GCA_964621475.1 uncultured Defluviitaleaceae bacterium
GGTTCTTTTTATTTTACAATATATCTATGCGATATATTGATAGGAGGTTTTACATGCTCGACTATATCATACTCGGCATGGTCTTATACGATGATCTGACGGGATACGATATAAAGAAATGCATCGAAAACGGTATCGGAGTATTTTACAAGGCAAGCTTCGGTAGCCTGTATCCATCCCTTAAGCGTCTCACTGAAAAGGGTCAGCTGACTATGTATGAGCAGCCCAACGGTGGCAGACAAAAGCATTATTATAGGATCACAGACGAGGGTAAGAACGTGTTCATGGAGTGGCTCGTATCCCCTATGAACGTGCTTGACGGTATCAATACACACTTAGCAAAGGTTTATTTCTTTGATAAGCTACCGGAGGATATTCGCGATAGGCAACTACTTGAGCACGAAATCAACAATACGAATTACCTACACAAGCTACAAAAGCTCGAGAAGGACTTTGACAGCTTAGAGAACAGGAACGCATATTATTTCAAGCTTTCCACGCTCTACTACGGCATATGTATCACTCAGGAGACAATAAATTGGTGTAGGCATATCCGAAACGGAAAGCCGTTAAAGGAGCTTATCAAGGGGGAGGAATGATTTTGAACAGTAAAATAGTAAGGATAGATTTGAATGGTGTGAATTGCTATTTGGCAAATGGGGCTGATGGTTACATTCTGTTTGACACCGGTGGCCACATTGTTGTAGATAAAGAATTCACGGACCGACGGGATTTGTTACTCAAAAAAATCAATGAGGCGGGATGTAATGAACACAATCTACGCTTGATTGTATTAACGCATGGCGATTGTGATCATGCGCATAACGCTGATTTTTTGAGGGATTATTTTCATACTAAGATCGCTATGCATGACGGGGACAGGGAAATGGTCGAGCACCCAACGCTAACCCTATGGATGAACAGCTTTAAATACCGTTCGCTTGCATTTAAATTCATATTCCGATTGATGAGAAAAACCATACAACGTGTTACGCAAAATACCATCGATGATTTCAAGCCGTTTTCTCCGGACATATCGTTAACAGATGGCTTCAGCTTATCCCCGTTTGGATTGGATGCGACGATCATGCATATGCCGGGTCATACAAGCGGATCGATCGCTATACTAACAAACAACGGCGACTTGATCGTAGGCGACACACTAACAAATATGAAGAAGCCCAGCCCCTCACCCAATGCAGACGACTTTGATATGCTTTACAAAAGTATTGATAGATTACGGCATCAGCAAATAAAGATTATATATCCCGGACACGGTGAGCCGTTCGAGTATAGTGAATACAAATCCAACTAATTGGAACCTGCTTATTTCTCAGATAAGATTTAAGCAGGTTCTTTTATGTCGTTTGTATCTTATTCACCGATTGGATTTTCGATTAGCGTGGCAAAAATAAATTCATGACGATGTCCATCGTTGCGTGTTGTCTTACCATACACAAAATGAACATGCCTGTCCTCGCCTACACAAATGGCCGGGCCGGTTCTATCTGCGATAATGTGGAAATGATCCTCATAAAAGTCCGTATTGTCCTCGAGCTTGTGATAGTGATCTCCATGCCTTAACGGAATTGCTTGTCCGGTCACACCGGCAAAACGGTGATTATGCGGGTCTTCTTCCCTCTCCGCGATCCTTACGCTGCCCAGGTATTCGTGGGTATGGGTTTGTATATGACAATCGTGTTGAAGAAAATTTGCTTCCTCTTCTTCCTCGACTTTTTTTCCATAGAGCTCTTCATATATATCTCGTTCGTATTTACTCAATTAGTTCACCTCCTCCTGATTAATAGTATGTTAATGACAATCTGTGTGTGACAAGCTATGCGCAATGTTGTGTACAAAATAAAAATAAAATGCTAAAATTCCTCTTGCATGTGACGTAACGTAACATGTTAATATAATGTCAGGGGAGGTTACGAGCATGGAACAAGAAAAGCCACTAACAGTTGGCGAGCTGGCCAAGAAAATGAATACAACGGTCAGGACACTTCAATACTACGATCGTGAGGGTATATTAAACCCCTCGATGCATAGCGAGGGCGGGCGTAGGTTGTATACATCACGCGATGTCGTAAGGCTGCATCAAATCCTTTCGCTTAAATATCTGGGCTTCTCGCTCGATGAGATCAAGAGCCGCCTGATATTACTCGAGACACCATTAGAGGTTGCATGCATCTTACAGGAGCAAGCCGAAAAGATCAGAACAAAGATTGAAGAGTTTACGACGATTTTATCGTCTATAGAGCTGATGCGTGACGAGGTCATAAGCATGAACACGGTCGATTTCAATAAATACGCCGAGATCATCAGTCTATTGCAGCAGCGAAACGAAAACTTCTGGGCGCTCAAATGCTTTGACGCGACCTTGTCCGAGCATATAAACAAGCGGTTTACAGATCAGACGGGTAACATGTTTTATCACAACTGGATGAAGCTTGTAGATGAGTTGATCGCATTAAAGGATGCCAATGAACCACCCGAAGGGTCCAAGGTACAATCGCTTGCAGCGCGTTGGTGGGGCCTGATAATGGAATTCACGGGTGGGGACATGAGCCTTTTACCCGAACTCGAACGCTTTGGTGAAAATAGGGACAACTGGGATAATGACTTTAAAGAAAAGCATGAACAGATAGAGTTGTATATAGGCAAGGCATTAGAAATCTATTTAGAAAAAGCCGGAGGAATTGGAAATGAAGAAGATATTTAAAATGATGTTGGTTATATTTGTATATTCCTTGATGTTTATGTTATCAAACGCGTTGATGCCGTATTCAGAGGCGTTTAAAGCGATGAATGCACAGCCCGACCCGATGTCAGCTATTTATATGTTTGTTAACAGCGTCTATGTCTGCTCTGCTATCTACTATGTCATGAAGCACTCAAAGCTTCGCGGTCTTAAGCTGATATTTAGCGTTATCGCCGTATTCTTTTTTATCCATTCGTTCATGACGCAGATAGAGACCTTATTCTTTGGTCATGCGTTTAGTGTCTTAACAACAGCGGATATCGTGTTCATTATGATCGCCGGGATCATACCGACTGCGGTTGCAGTATTGTTGATATATAAATTATTTGGGTTCGAATCAAATGAAGTCCATATCAAATCCGATGTAAATATTAAACAGCTAATAATCAAAATAGCCTTACTCAGTATCATTTATATGTGTGTTTATTTCTTCTTTGGCTATTTTGTGGCATGGCAGTTTGAAGCTCTACGTATTTTTTACTCCGGCTCTGCCGAGAAGCTTGGTTTCGCCGCGCAGCTTATGAACAACCTGAACAACAACCCTGTTATTTACCCGTTCCAGATACTACGCGGTGTGTTGTTCGTACTGGGTATCCTGCCACTCTATTTCATCATGGATAATAAAAAGTCGTTTATCGCGTCTGTGTGCCTTGTATTTTTATGCACAGCCATTGTACTGATCATCCCTAACGTGTTGTTTCCGGATACGGTCAGGATAGCTCATCTTTTGGAGATGTCGTCTTCGATGCTGTTATTTGGCTTAATCACGGGCTATGTGTTGAGCAGATAAGCACCCGTTTAGATGAATTATTCTGTGGAATAAACAAAGCATTATTTATCTTCGTATAATTCTGCAAATACTAATAAAAAATTTGACGGGAGAATCGAAGATGACAAGACAAGAATTTTTAGCGGAATTGCGTTCTCGTTTACAGGGCTTACCGGAGGCTGAGATCGCAAACGCAATTAGGTTCTACGAGAACTACCTCGACAACGCCGGTATTCAAAACGAACCAAAGGTACTACAGGATTTGGGTTCGCCGGCTATAGTCGCTGCAAAGATATTAGCCGAGCGCTCAAACGCTCAAAACCTCTCACCCATTGCGAGGCCCAGACGTAAATCCGGTATGAAATGGGTCGGTGTATTACTTGTCTTCATAGCATTGGGAGGATTTTTATCATACGCACGAAACGACTTTCAGATGTTTCGTACACAAAGGTTTAATCAATGGTACAATCCATCGTCTATGGTTTCTGAGGAAAGGACATCAATGCCTGAGAATATGTCCTTTGTCTCGGAGACAGATATAGAGCCCTTCGATAGCATCGAAATCAAAGCAGTCGCAGAAGAGATTATATTGATACCATCAACAAATTACGGTATCGAGCTTTCTTACGATAACGAACATCCGATCACATACAGGTATTCAAACGGAAAGCTACGTATCTCCTCCGATGATAGCGACAGGAATTTTTCTTTCGGCTTTAATTTCAATCGCAGTGGTTACATCAGGGTGTTTTATCCACAAAATGTATCAATAGAATCTATTGACATTAAATCTGTCAGCAGTATCATTCAGGCCAGCGATATAAACGCGGCAAAATGCAAATTCCTCACAACCTCCGGCGACATCGCATTAAATTCCATTCAAACAGAGGATTTAAAGGCTGCAACCACAAGCGGAAATATCACTCTGAATAACATGACGATCGATAACTCTGACAACAACTGCGACCTTGCAAGTGTATCGGGTAGGATATCCGCAAACAATTTAAAATCTGATGGTGTCAAGGCTATCACTACGAGTGGTGATGTCATATTAGAAGGTGATATGACAGGTGAAAATAAAATAGCATCTGTATCGGGTCAGGTAAAAGTCACCGTAAAACGTAATCCGTCCGAATACGGCTACGATATTGCCACTGTCAGCGGTACGATCAGAATCGGTGACTCCATATCAACAAAGAGATATCAGGCCAATCGTGATTTTGATAACGAGTTTGACATCAAGACAACATCGGGAGATGTCGAGATTATTGAATAATTACTGTAAAGACTTGAACAAATCTCGGAAAAGTCTTAGAATGTTTTAAAAACGTATCGGAGGCTTTCCATGAAAAGAACATCAGAATTCATCGAGTTGGGTTTATATGCTATAAACCAAGGACAGAGTTTTTCGCAGATCAGTGACATCCTAATAAACACAGACACAAAACGGATCGAGTATCTGACCACCAACGATGGCTACAACATCTACGCATGTTCTATCCTGCCGTACGACTGCATCTACGGCATAGGTGACAACTTCATCACGACAGAGGACAGCTCGTTATTCGTAAGCCTCGAACAATGCTACAGTCGCATCGTAAGCCTTTTATCATTTAAGGTGCTGCAGTCCCTCGTCGTGATGTCTGTTGCCGGTCAGATCGTCGGCCAGGTGCTCGATATCTCATTCGACGAAAAGACGGGCATGCTGACCGAGTTGATCACAGAGGACGGAGATTCTCTACCTGTTGACATCATCGTAAAGATCACAAAGGACTATGTGTTTGTAAACAACGGCAAGGATGCAATCCGTCCAATGGTCAAGCGTCCGATACTGCAAACAAAGGCCGAAGCTGTCGCTAATGCCTCTGCATATCCCGGGGCTGCCGCTTACTCCGGAGCTGTACATACAATACCTAACGCTCCCTCTGCAGTTCCTACCGAACCTGCACAAACCCCTATCGATGTACAATCGATACCCGAGGTCGAGCCAGTGCCTGATATCACAGATTTATCTGAGTTTCTATTCGACGAAGAGATGCCTGACGATAGCGTTGCACCCGTGATCTCCCCGGCTATTCAAGTACCTGTACAGGCCCAAACGTTAGAGAAACCGGCTATGCCCGAGAAATCCGGTCTGGCCGCGAGAGCAGAGAAATTTGGTCTCATAGGCAAGCGTGTACCAAAGGATATACTCGATAACGACGGAACCATGCTCGCGTCGCGTGGCGACGAGATTACACCCGAGCTACTCGAACTGTTAAAGTCAAAAAATAAGGCATCGTTACTACTGTAACGATGCCATGATCTCACTTATGCAGTTTATTACATCCGTTGCCATAACCCCATAAGTACCAACGCGTTCAGCCGCCAGTTCACCGGCCTTTCCATGTATATAGGCCCCGAGCTTGGCGGCTGTATATATGTCCGCACCCTGTGCTATCAGAGCCGCTATCACGCCTGTGAGCACATCCCCTGTACCGGCCTTTGACAGCGCATTACTGCCTGATGTGTTTATACATATCTCGCCCGACGGACTTGCCACGACCGATCTCGCGTCCTTTAATAACGTAACAACGCCGAATTCCTTTGCAAACTCCGTTGCCGTGCTTACGGTGTTATCTAATATCTCTCGTATCTCAAGGCTTGTGAGCCTACTCATTTCACCCGGATGCGGCGTTATCACACACTGCTTCTTCAATCCGCGCAACAGGTTCAGATCCATCGCTATTACATTTAACGCATCCGCATCTATTACCATCGGTACATCGACCTCGGTGATCACGTGCCTGACGAACTCTGCTACGGTCTCATTTCGCCCGAGCCCCGGTCCTATGATGATCACATCCGCCCGATCCAACTCCGGTCGTATATAATCGAATGACTTTGCGCACAGGAACCCCGACTTTTCGGGCATAACATGTGTAATCGCCTCGGCAGAGCCTGTATGTATCACATCAGAGACATATGGCACGACACATGCGCAGGCCAATCCGCCACCGGTCTTATAAAAGGCCTTGGTCGCTAATAATGCGGCCCCGGGCATATCGTTACATCCTGCAAATATATACGCGCGTCCGAAATCCCCTTTATTCGCTCGAGGTTTTCTGATAGGCAGCAACATAGACGCATCGTGTTCGTCCATGATCTCTGTCTCAACCTCGACAGCATCATATGCTTGCTTCGGTATCGAGATATTTGCTAAGCTGATCTCACCTGCGTATGTACAACCCGGATGCAAATAAAGACCAATCTTCGGCGCTCCGAAGGTAATGGTCTGATGCGCCTTTACCGCGCAGCCGAGTATTTGTCCCGTATCCCCATCCACACCGGACGGCAGGTCCAATGAAATGACATACTTGCCATATGTATTGATCGTTTCGACCATATCCTCGAAGCTGCCTTCGAGGCTTCGCGACAGACCCGTGCCGAAGATGGCATCCACGACCAGATCAGCCTGCGTCAACGCCGAAACGATACTAAAATAGCTGTCATTGTTTGGTATGGGCTCTACATTCACGCCCATCTCCTGAAGGATATTGAGGTTAGCAAGCGAATCGCCAGAAACCTCCGTGATATCACCGATATACAGTACCGTTACATTGTAACCCCTACATGTAAGCTGCCTCGCAACACCAAAGCCATCGCCACCGTTTTTCCCGGGACCGGCCACGACTACAGCCATACCGTCCTTGGATATGTGCTTCTCACAGAGCGCAGTCGCCGCGAGTACAGCATTCTCCATCAGTAACGCTGACGGGATCCTGTATTGGTTCATCGCTATCGATTCTATCATCTGCATCTGCTTGTTCGATACTATCCTCATAACAACCTCCGTGCATGACATGCACAATTCGTCTAACCCTTATCCCCATACACCTCATCAAATTGTTCTATCATGTCCTTACCGATAAGGTGATGCAATAACGTATATGCATCATGTATGTCATCCTCAAGCTTCATCTTTGTGTCCATGGCTTCCCTGAACTGCTTGCGGTAGGTATCCACTTGCGGTGTTATCTCTTCAAGCTTACCCCTATTCTCACGCATGCTCTCGTAACAGGCCTCTACGGTCTCTTTCAAAAGTTCCGTATTCGCACGATCGAGCTCCTCAGGCACGGCATCAGAGGCCTTTGTGAGATCCTCGAGGCGCGTGTTTATCTCCGTGACCGCAGCGCTGAGCTTTTCCATCGTGGCCTTTGCAACCTCGTTGTATTGCTCGTGCGCCTCGGGCGTCAGCTGCATGATCTTATCCAGACATTCCTTTTTCTTCTTGGTCAGGTTCTGATACTCATCATATACGCGAGAGCTGCGCTTTAACAGATCCTTTACGCGCTCCTCGAGTTTCACAATCCTGTCCGTACGTGCGGTCTTCTGATATTGCACCCATACAGGATTCAATATTAAAAGCGGTACCGACATGTTTTTAAACAAGTCCGGTATCTCTCGCTTCTTGCCGCCCGGCAAAATCGATTTTATGGTCTTTAATATATTACTATCCGAGATATTTTTCATGATTTAATCCCAATACTTGCCTACGTCAAAGCCCCATTCCGACAACGCCATACAAACCTTTACAAGCGGCAGCCCGACCACCGTATAAAAATCCCCCTCGACCCTCTCGACCAATACGGAGCCACGACCCTGTATGCCATAGCTACCGGCCTTATCGAACGGTTCATCTGTGCGTATATACGCCCATATCTCATCGTCCGTGAGCTTACGCATCGTCACATTGGTTGTGTCGACGATATTCTTTAGCGCGTAGCCACCATCGTCTTTATCGATCATAGTGACACCCGTATACACTGAATGGTTCTTACCCTGCAATGCCTTTAACATTGCAAACGCGTCCTGCTCATCCTTTGGCTTGCCCATGACCTTGCCATGCAGCGAAACGATCGTGTCAGCCGCTATGATGATTACCGGCTCCGATATCGCCTCAAACGCGCTTATAGCCTTTTTCTGCGAGAGTTGCTTGACCACATCATATGGCGAAACCTCCTCGCCGATGCTTTCATCCACATTACTCACATAGACCTCAAATGGGATCGACGCCTGTTTAAATATATCCTGTCTGCGCGCCGAAGCCGAAGCAAGTACGATCTTCTTCAATCAAAGACCTCTTTCTATAATGCTTTAATATCTTCTGTACAGAAACAGCGAAGCCACCAATCCGATGACCGAGGCTATGTTGATCTTTACATTAAATCCAAACGTAAAATCCAATATCCCGAGCTGTAACTCAAAAGGTTTTTTGAGTCCGAACTCCGTTCCGTAATCCAACCAAGCCAGATATTTAAAGCCCGACAGATAGTATCCGATAAATCCCCCGACTACTATGCCGCATAGTATAAACAACACCAATACCCAGGCATTCTTTGCTGTGCCGCCCGATTTGGAATACATAGCCTCGCCCCCTCATTTATAAAGGACAATCCCTACTCTTCGTCGGGATAGTCAAACGGGAAATAACGTACCTTCCATATGCCGTCCTTGTTTTTATTCAGTTGCATCGTCATGTTGATCTGCTTTTCCATATCAACACCGTCGGGATCAACGGATTTGAAGTGTATCTTACCTGTGCCGTTACCCTCATCTACGAAAGTGCCCTGCGACAACATACCCACGATCCATTCGATGCGAACCCTGCGGTTTTCCGGATTGTCAAAATCCTGTTCGTTCTTGATCATATCGTAATACTCTTGATACGTGATATTGTCAAAGTAACCCGTGAAATCCAACAGGTTATATTCGCCCTCCCATTCGCCATCGATGACCAACTGGATATAGACAAGTGCAACATCCATCGGGTCGGCGTCCTTAAAGGCGTTAATATCCCATTGCTTTTTATATTCGTCGTAGAGCGCTCGCTGCTTTTCCGTCAATGCCACCTTGTTTGGGCTATCGCCGAAAATATCTATGGCCGAGGGTACTTCACTACTCTCGACTATTTCAAGCTCCCCCTCGGGGCTCTGCGTCTCCCATACCACGTTGGGTATCGGCGTAGGGGTAATCTGTTCGTTCTTGTTATCCCTTGTACAGCCTACAGACGCAAAGACTAATACCGCCGTTATCAGCAGATATTTAGCTAAACGCTTCATTTGTATCCTCCAATTATTCCTTACTCCCATTCAATCGTAGCCGACGTGGCAAAACCACCGGCTTCCGGTCGTCGGTTATTCCCATTCAATCGTCGCCGGCGGTTTGTGTGTGACATCGTACACTATGCGGTTGACCTCGGGTACCTCTGAGGTGATGCGTGCGGACGCGGCCTCAAGCACCTCATACGGTACACGCACAAAGTTTGCAGTCATAGCATCGGTCGTATTGACCGCGCGTAATGCTATCGCGTAACCGTAGGTACGTGCGCCGTCTGAGACACCCACCGAGCGCATATCCGTCATAATAGCAAAATACTGCCAAATCTCCCTGTCCAAGCCATGCTTGGCGACCTCATCACGGAAGATGTAGTCGCACTTGCGTAATATATCGAGCTTCTGTTTATTGACCTCACCGAGACAGCGCACGGACAGACCGGGACCCGGGAACGGCTGACGATATACCATATGCTCTGGCATACCGAGCGCAAGACCGACCTGACGCACCTCGTCCTTAAATAACAGCTTGAGCGGTTCGATGATTTCTTTAAAATCTATGACATCGGGTAATCCCCCGACATTGTGATGTGCCTTTACAGCGGACGCGTGATCGGTGCCGCTTTCGATGATATCCGGATATATAGTGCCCTGTACGAGATAGTCCACCGTACCGATCAGAGGCTTTTGCTCCTCAAACACACGGATAAACTCCTCGCCGACGATCTTACGTTTGGTCTCAGGCTCCGTTACACCCTTCAGACGATCAAGGAAGCGCTGCTCTGCATCCACGCGAATAAAGCTGATGTCCGTATGCTTTGTAAAATATTCTTGAACCTGATCGCCCTCGTCCAGACGCATCAAGCCCGTGTCCACGAATACGCATACCAAATTCTTGCCTATGGCCTTATCTAAAAGCGTCGCGCAAACAGAGGAATCCACGCCGCCGGACAGCGCGCAAAGTACCTTAGCATCGCCGATCTTTTGCTTGAGTGACTCTACATTATCCCTGATAAACGCTTCGGGCGTAAAATCTGCGCTGGCCTTGCATTGGTCAAACAGAAACGTCTTGATCTCATCGCGGCTATACGAACATGCGGTCAAGACAGGTACATTTATCTGTGACATATCAATGGCTTTGGGTTGTCTGTGCGCAGGTAATGCAGCTATGATGTCCGCATCCCCGGCAAAAACAATACCGATCGGCTTCTTTTCCTTTATCGTGTTCATGACACGTTCCTGATCCGCGCCTACAGCTACTACCTCGCTATATACTTGAAAGTCCCTGATCATACGGGCCACCGCTTGGTTATTGCGGCTCCCGAAATCCAAAACGATAACACACTCGTTAATATCTATCACTCACTTTTCATCATAATTAGAAGCGTCTGTGTATCTTATAATGTCTCAACGCTGTAGTTAGGTGCTTCCTTTGTGATCTGCACATCATGCGGATGGCTCTCGCGCAGACCCGCCGAGGTTATACTCATGAATCTTGCGTTCGTGCGCAGTTCCTCGATATTCCTGCATCCGCAGTATCCCATACCCGCACGCAGACCGCCCAAAAGCTGGAATACCGTATCGGCCAACGCACCCTTATATGAGGTTCGACCCTCTATACCCTCGGGCACGAGCTTCTTTGCATCCTCTTGGAAATACCTATCCTTACTGCCCTGCTCCATAGCGGCCAGCGAGCCCATGCCCCTGAACGCCTTGTATTTGCGGCCCTGGTAGAGCTCCGTCTCGCCGGGGCTCTCTTCGCAGCCCGCAAACAAACTACCCATCATGCAGACATGTGCGCCAGCCGCGATCGCCTTTGCGATATCGCCTGAGAACTTGATACCACCGTCCGCTATGATCGGTATGCCGTATGGCGCGGCCGCCTCGGCACAATCATATATAGCCGTGATCTGCGGTACACCGGTACCAGCGACCACGCGTGTCGTACAAATAGCACCCGGTCCGATGCCGACCTTTACAGCATCTACACCGGCTTCGATCAGATCTATTGTTGCCTCACCTGTAGCCACATTACCCGCTATGATTTGCACATTCGGGAAATTTTTCTTTATCAAACGTACGGTCTCTATAACCCCTAGCGAATGACCGTGCGCGGTATCCACGACGATAACATCGACGTTTTCCTCAACGAGCGCCCTGACGCGATCCATTACATCCGGGGTCACGCCAACAGCCGCACCAACCACCAGACGGCCGAGTTTGTCCTTTGCCGAATTCGGGAATTTGATGCTCTTTTCAATATCCTTTATCGTTATCAACCCCTTGAGGTTGAACTTTTTATCGACGATCGGGA
>CAZUNC010000064.1:0-11919 GCA_964621475.1 uncultured Defluviitaleaceae bacterium
GATCTCTGCGGCAAACCAATAACCCGTGGCCGTTATTGCGATACATGTTTTCTTGAGGTTAGCAGGGACTTAAATGCGGCCTTCAACAAAAAGCCCACTCAGTCAGATCGCGACAAGGCACTCAAATCAAACGTGCAAAAGATGCATATCTCAACCGGAAATAAATAAGCATATGAATATAAAAGGGATATTACCTATTCACACAATGTGATCGGTAATATCCCTTTTATCATTCCTTGTCGCCCCTGTTTTTCCTCAACCATATATTGAGTGCCTTATTGAGTTTAAATAGCACCATAAAAAACAGAACCGCACCGCTTAGTGATAGCAGTAGTAATATCGAGCTAAGGTATTGAAACCCCATAGCAGCATAAGACATTTAGCCTTGCCCCCTTACCGCAGAAGTGCTTTTATTTCGCCACCCATACCCGCAAGCTGAGCCTTGGCTTCTACCTTACTCGTGGCCTTTACGCCCATATAGACCTTAATCTTGGGTTCAGTACCCGACGGGCGTATTGCAAACCATGAACCGTCCTCCATGTTGTAATACAACACATCCGATATCGGCAGGTCCGTCTTTTCGAGATAGTCCGTGATTTTCTCTACCTTTTTGCCATAGACAACAGTCAGCGGGTTCTTGCGCATATTAGCCATGATGCGCTTGATACTCTCCACGCCCTCTATGCCTTTGAGCGTAACAGATACGTTCTCTTCCATGTAGTATCCGTACTTTTCATACATCTCGTTGATCACATCCGAAAGGCTCTTATTTTGCTTGCGGTAAAAGGCTGCGGCTTCGCAAATCAACATCGTGGTTACAACCGAATCCTTGTCACGGCAATATGTGCCCGACGAGCAGCCATAACTTTCCTCAAACCCGAACACATAATTATGCGCACCCGAATCTTCCCATTCCTTCATCTTCGCGCCAAACCACTTAAAGCCCGTCAGCGTATTCACATATCCCACACCATATGCATCGGTTATGGCCTTTGTCATATCCGTCGATACGATCGTCGAGATCACAACGGGATTTTCCGGTAACGTGCCTGTGGCCTTTCGCTGCGAGATAATATATTCCGTCAGGATAACACCGGTCATATTACCCGACAGCGCTGTATATGAGCCGTCCGCCTCTCTTACTGCCACACCAACGCGGTCCGCATCCGGGTCTGTTCCGACCACGATGTCCGCATTCTTTTGCTTTGCAAGCTCGATAGCCATCGTAAAGGCCTTAGGATCCTCGGGGTTCGGATAATCCACTGTCGAGAAATTTGGGTCCGGAACCTCCTGCTCTGGTACCGTATATAAATGCTTGAAGCCCATCTCGGTCAAAGCCCTACGTACCGGCATCAGGCCCGTGCCATGCAACGGTGTATATACGATGCTCAGATCCGAATCCTTAATAATCTCCGGATGTATGCTTTGCCCTTTAACGTTTTTGATAAACGCATCGTCTACCTCCGCGCCCAATACAGTCAACATCCCGGTAGCCTCGGCTTCGGCTCTGTTTATGGTCTTGATCTCGGAGAAATCGACCGCGTCGACCTCATTGATGATCTCACCGTCACGTGGGAAAGGTGTCTGACCGCCGTCCGCCCAATAGACCTTATATCCGTTGTACTCCGGAGGATTATGGCTCGCTGTGATTACGATACCGGCTGTCGCACCGAGGTATCGGACTGCAAATGACAACTCAGGTGTCGGACGCATCCCTTCGAATATGGAGGCTTTGATGCCGTTTGCGCAGAGCACAAGCGCAGCCTCGAGGCAAAATTCCGGAGACATATGCCTACAATCATATGCGATCACGACACCCATAGAGGTCGTTCCCTGCTTGATAATATAATTAGCCAAGCCCTGCGTAGCCTTACGCACCGTGTAGATATTCATGCGGTTTGTGCCCGCTCCGAGTATCCCACGCAATCCACCCGTACCGAATTCCAAATTCTTATAAAAGCGCTCACGTATCTCATTCTCGTCATTTTCGAGGCCGCGCAGCTCCTGTTTCGTCGCGTCGTCGAACATTTCATCGTTGAGCCATCTGCTGTACTCCTGCATAAAGTCCATACTTTGCCTCCTTTTATTAAACCATGTATTATAAATCCTTGCTTACAGCTCCCTGAAAAACTCGTATGTCATGTCATCAAAGTCCGGTAATCCTTCATGTCCGAAGTCCGGGAATATGACCATATTCTTGTCGCAAACCATCTTGTTATAAGCCGCGAACTGCGTCGACGGCGGGCAGATCGTATCCATCAGACCGATACCCCAGAGTACCTTTGCCCTTATCCTGCATGCAAGATGCTGTATGTCGATATATCCGAGCCGAGTAAATATCTCGTTTTCGCGTTCATGGCGCGGGTCAAACAGCCGAAAATATGTGCGCAGCTCTTGAAACGCGTCTTTAGCCAGATCCATTTCCCATACGCGCTTATAATCCGATAGAAACGGGAATACCGGTGCCGCCATACGTACACGCGGTTCGAGTGCTGCACAGGCTACAGTCAATGCGCCCCCCTGCGAGCCACCTCTCGCACCGATCCGGTTCTCGTCTATCTCGTCAAAACCCATCATGATATTTGCGAGCTGCGCGCAGTCCAAGAAGATAGCCCTGAACAACAAATCCTCGGGAGCACCGTCGAGACCTCTGATGATATGTCCGTGGTGCGTATTGCCTACCACTCCGCCGCGATCCTGTGAAAGCCCGCCCTGACCGCGACAGTCCAACGCGGCTACCGCGTAACCCGATCCCACATACGGCAGCTTGCCGACCCAATCCCCGGCGTTTCCGGTATAGCCATGAAACTCTACGATGCACGGTACCGGATGTGTTATATGCTTAGGGCGTAGGTATTTGGCATGGATCCTCGCTCCACCCACCCCTGTAAAGTACAGGTCGAAGCAATCCGCTATAGGCGAGGAAAATTTCGCAGGCACCAGCGCTATATCGGGATTGGTCGCACGCATCTCATTTAATGAGCGTTCCCAGTAGTCGTCAAAATCATGCGGTCTCGGATTGATACCCGTGTAGGTCTTTAGCTCCGACAGAGGCATGTCAATCAATGGCATTATAATTCCCTCCGTTTTCTTTGTAATCAATTGCATGGAATCTTTCCGATCATTATAGCATATTTGCCTGCCAATATCATTATTTTCAATTTACCTTCTCAACCTCTGCCGCATATCCTATACGAGAGAGACCCTGCACAAGGAGCGATAGCATATGGCCGATGTTGAGGTTATTGTTAAATATTCGGGAGATTTAAAGGAAGTGGAACAGGCACTGTCAGCTAAAACGGAGTATCTGAGCGATGACTATGCCATAATGACGCTACCCGAAAACAACGCCATTAAACTCACAAGATATATACAGATCGAATATGTGGAATTCCCCAAACAGTTAAACTCCGTCTCTAATACAGTTATAACCCAAGCAACAAACCTGCCGGCATCAAGCCAGACCGCGCTCAGCACCTCTTGTATAACCAGCGTACAGGGCGGTACCCGATTTAACTTGACGGGCAAATATATATTGGTCGCGATATTGGATTCGGGGATCGATTATACACATCCTGATTTTCTCGGGTCGAACGGCAAGACGCGTATCGCTTATATCTGGGATCAGACCGGTAAGCCCCCCGAGAATGGTACAGGGGGTCCACCGCCGGGTTTTTTGTACGGTATCGAATACAATGCGGATCAGATCAATCTTGCAATCGAGACATTAAAGGAAGGCGGCAACCCGTATTCCATCGTTAACGAGCGCGACGAACTGGGGCATGGCACCGGTGTGGCCGGAGTTGCCGCCGGATTGGTTGGTGTAGCACCCGAGGCGACGCTGTTGGTCGTAAAGTTAGGCGAGCGCGAAAGCGAGCAAAACCCAAAGACCACGCAGATCATGCGCGGCGTCAAGTACTCATTAGATAAGGCCTTAGAATTGGGCTTGCCACTTGTGATCAATCTGAGCTACGGCACAAACGACGGAGGTCATGACGGGAAATCCCTGTTCGAGACCTACATCAACGAGCAATGTCAGAAATGGCGCACGTCGTTTGTTGTCGCTACCGGTAACGAGGGTACGGCAGGGCATCATTACTCGGGCACTGTAGCCACTAACGAGCGCGTCGATGTGGAGTTTACAACCCAAAAGGGTATCGGCACTTTTTACATGACCCTCTGGAAATCGTTTATTGACAGCTTTGGTCTCGAGATCATATCGCCGTCCGGGATCTCCACTGGTCGCATAAATCAGTTCGAGAGTATACGCACCTACACGCTCGAGGATGCGAGGATCTTTGTCTATTACGGTGAAGCCACGCATTATAACCTCGATCAGGAGGTATTCTTCCGTTTCATGCCGCGTGACAGTAATATCCCGGGCGTAACACCCGGAATAGCCGAAGGTGTCTGGAACCTACGTATCACAGGCGAAAACATCACGATCGGCAGATTCGACATATGGCTCCCTATCAGCGAGCTCGTTTCACCTAAGACGGCATTTCTAAAACCCGAATCCCGTACTACCCTCACGATCCCCTCAACGGCGGAGAACGTCATATCCGTAGGCGGCTACAACTCTGTTATCGGTAATATCAGCAGCTTTTCCGGGCAGGGATTTACACGTAACGGGGTATTTGTCAAACCCAATATCGTCGCCCCGGCCGAAAACATCATCGCACCAAAACCCGGCGGTGGGTATGACAGTTACACGGGTACAAGCATAGCTGCACCGTTTGTAAGCGGATCGGCCGCACTATTGATGCAATGGGGTATCGTCTACAGCAACGATCCGTATCTATATGGTCAGCGACTTAAAGCCTTTCTTCAAAACGGAGCGATACGCACACAGGGCACAATCTATCCCAATCCTCAATCCGGTTACGGCAAATTATGCCTGAAGAGTACACTGGACTACCTAAACCTCTACGCAAATAAAAGCACCGTAGCCGGGAGCTTTGGTCTGCAGCCATTAGATGCGCAGCGCACCGCAATTACATCCGATGAAGTGTCCCGGCCATCATTAAACGAATACCCGATCGAGTACGGCAGGGCTATCCCCATGGGGCTCATGGATTTGAGGAGCTTGGAGAGTACAGGGATACTTTATTTGCAAGAAACACCGGTTCTTCAGCTGCGAGGAAAAGGGGTTATCTTAGGCTTTGCAGACACGGGGATCGATTATACACAGCCCGAATTTATATATGAGGACGGCACGAGCAAGATATTGTTTTTGTGGGATCAATCAACCGATACCGTATACACAAACGAAGACATCAGCCGCGCTATCGCATCCGATGATCCGTATGAGATCGTACCATCACGTGATACGAGCGGCCACGGTACCTTCCTCGCATCTGTCGCCGGTGCACGAAAAGCAAAGCAATTAGTAGGTGCCGCTCCCGATGCGGATATGATCGTTGTAAAACTCAAAAAAGCTTCGAAGGAGTTGTATGATAACTTTGTGATATCGCCCAGCATCGAAGATGTCTTTGACAGCAGAGATCTATGCGCTGCCGTGAAGTTTATGTACGACCAAGCCACTGCACTGGGCAAGCCGATATCGATTTGCATAGGGATCGGCACAAGTTTTACTTCACACGACGGCGAAGCAGATTTTGAAAAGTTCATAGCGGGGATATCCCAGCAGAATGGTGTAATCATTTCGGTAGCTGCCGGTAACGAGGGTAACGCCAAGCATCATCACAAATCCCGTATCCTAAAATCCGGTCTCTCCGCAAAGATTGACCTGCGTGTGGGCGAACGAGAGTATGGGTTTACGGTGTTATTGTGCCACGACAGAACCGATCATCTGAGTGTGATGATCGTCGCCCCGTCCGGTGAACGCGTCAACCGTATTTCACCTCTCGACAGTGACTTCACCGGTAATTTTTTATTTCAAAAAGGTGAACTAACCATTGATTATGACGATACCTATATCACGCTTAGATTCAAAGAACCCGCCGAGGGGATATGGAGTATAATCCTCAACGGTGACGAAATACGCAACGGCTTCTTTCACGCATACTTACCCGTACGTAGCCTGATGAGCCCGCAGACCGTCAACGAAACCGTGTTCCTGATGCCCGACCCCGACTACACGATCACCGCTCCCGCATCGACTCCCTATTTAAACTCGGCAGGCTGTTATTCGGCATATGACGACAGGCTCTATGTGGAAACCTCGCGCGGACCGAACACTTTATACGATGATCTGCCGTTATTGGTTGCGCCCGGAGTGATGGTGGGCGGGTTGTATCCGTCAGGTTACGGCACGATGACCGGTAGCTCCGTATCTGCCGCCACACTGGCCGGGGGCAGCGCGCTACTCTTAGAATGGGGCATCGTCAGGGGCAACAAACCCACATTAAACACGCAAATCGCCGCCGAGGCCCTCGCAAAGGGTGCAAACCGCCGTCAAAACCTCGATTACCCCGATAACCGCTGGGGTTACGGCGAATTAAATATGGTAAACGCACTGAGGTATTTAAACAGCTCCACCGGAACACCAACGGTCATATAATATTGACTCTTTCTTTTTAACGTGATATAAACTATGAAACTAAATAACCGAATCAATAAAGGCATTGACGGGGAGGAGTACGTGTTTTCTGATGCACAGAGAGGGAGCGGCCGGTGTAAGCTCTCGTGAAGGAAACGCGAAAGGTAGCCCCTGAGCTGTGAACCGAACATAGGGCTATTTATGCCCTCTCAGTAGGCTTCAACGGAGTTTCCACCGTAAAGATAACCCGAACGGGTTTGAGGAAAGCGATATCGGATAGCCTATGAGCTAATCCCGTATCGGCAGAGTGCGGAAGCGTGGCTTTCGAATTTGGGTGGTACCACGGACAATATGTTCGTCCCAAGCGATTTATTTCGCTTGGGACTTTTTTATTGTATTCGGTAAATCTTTTATTCGGAGGTTATCTATGGAAAAGCATTACAACTTCAACGAAATCGAAAAACAGATGCAGAAGCTCTGGCAAGATGAAGGGATATACAAGTTTAACAAGAACGCGGACGGGGTTTTATATTCGATCGATACACCGCCGCCGACCGTCAACGGCAGTTTGCATATCGGCCATCTATTTTCATATACCCAGGCTGAGATAATAGCGCGCTTTCGGCGGATGCAGGGCGAAAATGTATTCTACCCGTTTGGCTTCGATGACAACGGACTGCCGACCGAGCGCCTCGTCGAGCGCGAGGAGGGGATCAGAGCTCATACACTCACACGCAGCGCATTTATCGATCGCTGCCACAACATCACCGAGCGATACGAAACGGAATTCAAGGCGTTCTGGTCATCGCTCGGTTTTTCGGTCGACTGGTCATTGACATATCAGACGATCAGTCCGGAGGTCCGCAAGATATCACAACAGCTGTTTTTGGAGCTTGTACAAATGGGCAAGGCATATACAAAATCCTCGCCCGTATTATGGTGCACCGAATGCCAAACCTCGATCGCGCAGGCCGAGTTGGAGACAACCGAGATCGAAAGCGCTTTCAGTTATATACCGTTTAACGTAGATACTACGGTACTCGAGGTTGCCACGACGAGACCCGAGCTGCTGTATAGCTGCTGTTGCCTGTTTGTAAACCCGGACGACACGCGCTATACGGCATATATCGGCAAATCCGCTACTGTCCCACTCTATGACTACGAGATACCGATACTCACAGACAAGCGTGTCGGTATCGACAAGGGCACAGGTGTTGTTATGTGTGCGACATTCGGCGACAGCACGGACGTTGAGTGGTATAACGAATATGATCTGCCGTATCGCAGGGTAATACTCCCGGACGGTCATATAGCGGATGATGTCCCGTTCATTGCCGGGCTAAGCGTCTTCGCCGCCCGCAAGGAGATCATCCGGTTACTCAGTGAGCACGGATTGTTATTGAGGTCCGAGGCTATCTTACACGCGGTAGGCACGCATGAGCGTTGCGGCAAAGAGGTCGAGATCATCCCGTCGAGGCAATGGTATATCGATGTCTTAACCGACAGGGAACGTTTCTTAAAGGCCGCAGACGAGATCCGCTGGTACCCTGCCGGTATGAAGAATAGATATATCGCTTGGGTAGAAAATTTGAAATGGGATTGGTGCATATCCCGCCAGCGCTATTTCGGTGTGCCTTTCCCGGTTTGGTATTGCACAGAATGCGGCGAGCCTGTGTTCGCAAAATCCGATCAGTTGCCCATTAACCCGCTCGAATCAGGTTATGATGGTGTATGCTCGTGCGGCTGCACAGAATTTACAGCTGAGAGCGCGGTTTTTGACACTTGGGCGACCTCGAGCATAACGCCGCAGATCAACGAGCGGTTGGGGTTACGGCTCACACCGATGTCCATGCGTACCCAAGCCCATGAGATCATCCGAACCTGGACCTTTTATACGATTGTACGCAGCCTGTATCACACCGGCGTAATCCCATGGAAGGACTTGATGATATGCGGCTTCGTTCTCGCAAAGCGCGGTGAAAAGATCAGCAAGTCCAAAGGCAACTCAGAGCTTGAACCCAAGCATTTGATCGAAACCCATTCTGCAGATGTATTGAGGTATTGGACTGCGGGTGCGCGTTTGGGCACGGATACCTTCTTTTCTCCGGATGAGCTCGGCATCTCCAAGCGTTTTATCACAAAGCTCTGGAACGCCGCCAAATTTGCGATATCACATCTGCAGGATGTAGACTGGGATTTTAAAAATATGCACATGCTCAAACCTATCGACAGATGGATCCTCGAACGCTTGAACGAGGTAACAATGAACGCCTCCGCATTACTCTACGAATATGAGATCGGCTCTGCGCGACACGAGATCGACGAGTTCTTCTGGAAGGATTTTTGCGACAACTACCTCGAGATCGTAAAGGAGCGTTTATATAAGCCCGAAATCCATGGTGCAGACGAACGCAAGAGCGCTCAGTACGCACTGTATCATACGCTGCTCGGCATTTTGAAGCTGTATGCGGCCTATGTCCCGCATATCACCGAGCACATCTATCAGGAGTTTTTCAAGACTCATGAAAAAAGCGCTTCTATCCACCTGTTGAAATGGGGGCGGACGGAAGCGCTTGATGGGGATATGTTGGCATTTGGCGAGCGGGTCAAGGCCGTAATATTTGATATGCGTAAATATAAATCCGAACGCAACCTCTCCATGCGCGCCGAAATGGATATTATCGAGATCCACGCGGAGCAGCGGTTCCTGGAGTGGTTTAAGCAGACGGAGCGGGATATCAGGGCCTGCGCAAATGCTAAGGAGGTAGTGATAGGGGTATAGGCTTTGGTTGAAAACTATACCACGGATTGACATGTATCACTACGGATTTCCACTGATACTGCATTTATAATGCCTTTATCCGTGGAAATCTGTTTGTGTGATTTTCATTGCCATAAACAGGCAAGGGTTGTTTTCGTCCCATATCTGGGTAAACACTTCAAGAGGACGAAAACCACAAGAGAGATAGAATTTTATGGTTTTTGCGTAACCCTCGTCAGCGTGTAAGTCAGCAAGTGTTTTAACTGTTAAATAACTGTGATTATGTTCTTTGCAGTAATTTACACATAGCTCGATAAGCCTTTTGCCGATGCCTTGACGATGATACTCTTTTAAAACCCCCATAACACAAACCTCTGCTGTATAAGTGTTATGTACCTTAATCGCTACAAATCCAATAACAACGCCATCAAAGTAGCAAGCAAAAAACGGCATGTCAGCCACTTTTAGGGTATAGTCCTGTATCGATTCCGGAACGCCAAACCAATCTGGAAGTGCTTTTAAGATATGGTTGCAGATTATAGATTTTTTCTTAGCTTCTGTTATTTGTAATATTGGGGTTGAAAGGGTATCTGTTGCGACAAGGTTTTTAATGTATATGGGCAACATGACGTCTGGATCTATTTTACCGCTGTCAACAAACCCCATAGCTTTCCAGAATTGCACACCTGTAATTAAGTCGGGGCATATATACATATGTTTAACTCCGTGCTTGAGTAATGTTTCTTGAATATGCTCAAACATCAATTTGCCCAAACCTCTTCTACGAAAATCGGGTACAATATAAAATTCCATAACAGTACCAAATCCAACATCAAGTAAGCCGTAGACTGTTCCCAAATCAACAGCAAAGTTGGAGAATCCAATTGCCTGATTATTAAAATATAAGATATCAAAGTGCATACTAGGACGGCTGCCTTGAATATTAATTCGTCGTTCCAAGTTTTTGATTATAGCTTCTTTGGATTCGGATTTACCATTGTGTTCGTACAATTCACAGATGTAATCCACCCATAACGGCAAGATATCAGAGTAATGCTTTTCGTTTCTTTTCTCAATTTGTGTAAAAATTAATTCTTTCATCTTGTCTACCTCTCTCATAATAATTAGAAATAAAAAGTCGCCCCTGATAAAATCAGAGGCGACATCATAAATCCAAAGAAAAAGGTATTCTACCTATAATCAGCGAACAAAATGGCTCTAGATTTTATCAGTAAATATCTGTTTGTCATTTTATCCACCTCTTTTCCTATAAATTTGTAACTACAGTTTTCCACAAAAAAGTCATCTTGTCAATAGCCAATCGTAAACTTTTCTGTCCTCACATCTTTATCATCGGATTGGTATAAATCGCAAGCAATGCACCCCATCTGTCTCTTTGAGGTTTCTTGTCCGGTATCAGCATACACATCTCTTTATACATCCGATACCACCAGCCCGATTTCTCTATAAACGCCATCTCACGAGCCTTTTTTATTACACCGATACGCTCAACCATTGCACCCACATCTACCTCCATTTTTTGTTACATATCACCTACCTTATTATGGAGTTATAACACGGATTGCATACAAAACCTTTTAATCTACAAGCTCCGCTTTTTGCAAAAGATTTAAAACAATCGTGGCTGTTTCTGCTCGAGTGATATTGTCTTGAGGTTTTAACATACCTCCGGAGCCAACAACTATACCCGAACCAACATTGAACTTGGCAGCGGCCAAAGCCCAATCGCTTAGATCATGAGTATCAGAGAAAATGCTTATATCCCCTTCATTTTCAATTAAATCAGCGATTTTTGCCGCGCGTTGAATCATAACCATCGCTTCTTGACGGATAATTTTTCTTTCAGGGTAAAACATGTTATTTCCAGCACCTGAAACGAGCCCATATTCATATGCTGTGCCTATTGAACCACTATACCATGCCGATGAATTTACATCTGTAAATACCATACCGTCGCCCGTGGCCGGAAGTCCTAACGCACGAACAATGATAGCAGCGAACTCAGCTCTTATAATGTCTCTATCCCCATAAAACATGTCATTATCAACACCGGACACAATGATACGGTTTGCCATTTCACTGACTGTTTTTTCATACCATTTGCCTTTTGTGTCTATGAATGATTTTTCATTGTGTATCAGAACATATGTTGAGTTTGTCAAGCTGTTAATTTTTGCGTACCACTTGCTTCCCTGTTGATATACGCAGGTAGGCACGTGGCGAATTGTCTCGTCGGGATTTACGATGACCGCAGTGGTGATGCTACGTGCTTGTTCTGAGGTAACTTCTAATGAGCGGCTCACATATTGGCTAAATGTGTTAACCTCAACCGATGCCTTGTTATATTCAGCTGTTATTTTGAAGTCAACAGGGGGAATAACAATCCCCATATTGAGCGACTGAACAACCTTCTCAACAATTGTCAAGTCAGCTTTATTCATACCTACTGTTATTACAACATTCACTATAACTTTCGCAGGATCATCTGCACCTAATGCAGACATAACTGCTGCCGTATTAATTGCCGCTGTGGGTATACTATATTGCACATTTCCGGTTTGTACGGTCAAAAGCATATCCTTTCGGGCCATATCGTAAAAATTTTTAGCCGTAACCTGAATCTCAGCTATGTCTG
>CAZUNC010000065.1:0-11712 GCA_964621475.1 uncultured Defluviitaleaceae bacterium
TACAAGCATTGGATCGAGAGCTTTCGCATCACCCCGTAGGTAATGCCTACAACATAAGAAAGAGCTTGTTATCGAAATCGTGATATACCTTTTTACCAAAAAGCATTTCGAGTAACACTTCATCAACATAGATTGTATCACCCGTTATCTCGATAGAAGCGTCGGACGCCACGCCTTTATATTCCACGCTCCCACTGTCCGGCGATATCGCTATCTTCGTTTCACCCTTTTCGGCTACTGCCAGACGCAGGACCGCGTCCCATTCCACCTTATAACCCATGGCTTCCGCAACCTTTCGAAGCGGTACAAAGCACGGGTTTTCGCTTCTTATTTCACTATTTGCGTCAAATACCACACCATTTATGGCCATGCGATACAGATCGGGTTTTGATATATCCTTTAGCCTGATATCCGTCATCGCCGGATCATTCTTTTTTATCTTGTTTTCCTTCAGATATTTGATTAACGCCTCGTCAGCGGCACCAAACAATTCCTTTTCCGGATGCTCGGCAAATCCCGGCACAGTCGCCGTCACATAGCTGTTGCTGGCTACAGTATAGGTCTTCGTGTCGTCTATCGGCTCACCGTTTAAGGTAATCGAGATCAAGCGCTTGCCCTGAGGGGCCTTGCTGTCGTAGCTTACCTCTAAGCCCGAGGATACCTGCAAAAATCCTCCGCTGACCTCATCTATGCTCGTGAGCCCCGTCTCGATCGCGGTCTTTATGTCCGCTCCCGTGAGCTCCTTTGTCGCTATATAATTACCGAACGGCAAAATCGAATATACATCACCATACGTAATCTGCCCCGGTCGTTTCGACGCGCGGATGCCGCCTCCGTTTTCAAATGCGATGTCCGCATTCGAGACGTATTTGTACGCATCTGTGACAATGTTACCGAGATTCGTGCCCATTGTACGTACCAGACCTCGTTCACCGTTCAAGAATGCCTCGGTCTCCCCGGACTCCTGTGATAACAATGGTTGCTGCTTTGCCTTGATCTCCTCGATGATCCGATTTACTGCCGGATCCTGCTTAGATGCATTGTCAAAGCTCACAAACTTGACATTGTCGAGCTTACCGTCCGTGATCGTTACCACATTCGCACCGTTCAGATACTCACCGCTACCGACCACTGTGCCGTCACCGGCCTTTTGCTCGAGTACGTTATGTGTATGACCGTCTAACACAAGGTCTACGCCCTCGACATCTTTGAGGATGTCCATAGAGGTCAGCGTCACATCATCCGCTATTGTGCCTACATGCGACAGCACGATGATAAAGTCTGTTTCGTCCTTGATCTCGGCTGCATATTTCCGTACAGCCGTTACCGGATCTGCAAACGATATGCCCTCGGTATTACCGGGGGCTGTTTTTGTTTTGGTCTCGGGCATGCACAGACCTATAACCCCTACCCTAAAACCGTTATATTCATTGATGACATAAGGGGTAAACACATCTGATTGGTCCTTGTCATAGATGACATTGGCAGCCACGAAATCCGCGTCCGTCATGCCTATGAGTTCTTCGAGCCTGTCGAGTTTGAAGTTGAAATCATGATTGCCTATCGTGAGTACATCGTACTTGATCACATTCAAGATCGCCGAGATACTCTGACCACGTTCAAAGTTCGCGAACGGCATGCCATGAAACACATCCCCTGAATCCGCCACCATCACAGGTGTTTCGCCATCACGCAGTTCCGTTACCAACGACGCGAGCGCCGGATAATTCGTCACACGCGAATGTACGTCGGTGGTATGCACGACCACAAGCGATTTCTGCGACGATGCTACCGGATCGGCCGCATATACGGTAGGCGTTAATAACGACAGTATCAAAACTAAAACGGCAATGAATGTCTTTTTCACTGTACGCACCTCTTTAATTTAGTTTGGAATGGTTCACATGTGGCTTACATATTATTAAAAATGCTTGTATAAGTCAATCGGTATACGAAATATGGGTTGACAATAGTGGATTTGTTCTTTAGAATAGCTGAAATTTTCGGAAGGGGGATACATATGTTTGAACAGGTTATAAGCTATTACGAGGGCTACGACGAGGATGGTCGGTTGCTCCGTGATAATACACACAAGACAGAATACCTCACGACGATCCGCTACTTCGACAGGATGATCTGTGCGAACAGCAAGATATTAGACGCATGTTCAGGGACGGGGCGTTATGCGTTTTATTTAGCCGACAAGGGACATAGAGTAACGGCATGTGACCTGACCGAGCACAATATCAGTATCATCAAGTCAAAGCCTGATGCAGCCAAGCTAAATGATATCTCCGTATGCAACGTGCTCGATCTGTCGCGCTTTGAGGACAACAGCTTCGACGTGGTATTGTGCATGGGAGCGTTGTATCACCTCAAGTCAACGGAACAAAAGAAGCAAGCCATGTCCGAATGCATAAGGGTATGCAAGCCGAATGGGATTGCGGTGTTTGCATACATTACAAAGAACGGCGCTGTACATGCAAATATAAACCATGATACAAGCAATATGGATGAGTTGCTGAGCACTCTATACAATGGTGTCGGCGAAGAGATTTTTATATGCGTAAAGCCGCACGAAATAGAAAGCCTCGCCGCGGATTGCGGGTTCGAAAGGCTCTGCAACATCGGTACTGACGGCATAAGCTTCGCAATCAGAGATCGGCTCAACTCGGCCAGCGATGAGAACTTTCAGAAGTATATGGCATTTCATTACTCGATATGCGAGGACGAGAGCATCCTCGGCATGAGCCTTCACGGCCTGTATTTCGGACGAAAACCCAGCGAGTAATGATCTCGATGTCGATATCACACATTCCTATAGCCCCCATATACTACCTACATATAGGTTATTGTGGGGGTTTTATTATATGAAGATATTTATCGATCCGGGACATGGCGGCACCGATCCGGGGGCTGTAGGCCCGAGCGGGCTAAAGGAAAGTGAAATCAATCTGGATGTATCATTGATGCTCGGGGATGAGCTGGCTGGCTTTGGGTATGATATCGCATACAGTCGCACTGAGGAGAAAGCTGTA
The DNA here is from genome assembly GCA_964621475.1 of uncultured Defluviitaleaceae bacterium. Lineage (GTDB taxonomy): Bacteria > Bacillota > Clostridia > Lachnospirales > WQUN01 > CAYURR01. The sequence goes on from CAZUNC010000065.1 coordinate 3,039, forward strand.
TCGCTCGAGGAGCGCGCAAAGAAAGCCAATGCATATGGCGCGGACATCTTTATCAGCATACACTGCAACTCGTCGTCCAACCAAGCGGCCGAGGGTTCGGAGACCTTTTACTACAAGCCCAACACAGCTGCGCAGTTCATGGCAAGGATCATCGTAGACAATCTCACGCAATACAACGGACAACCCAACAGAGGTGCAAAGCAAGGCAATTACTATGTGTTACGTAAGACTGCGATGCCAGCGACACTCGTGGAGCTTGCGTTCATATCAAACCTCGAGGAGGAATACTTGCTCTCGACCGAGGATTTCCGTAAGCTATGCGCAGAAGGCATAGCCCAGGGTGTGTTGGAGTTCACGAACATTTCTCAATGACATCCCATATTATTCATATCCGTACATTAGAATACCCCAATCAAAAACAACGCACGTCGTTGCGTTTACGATGGGGGTATTTATCATGGCCGCCTTTTCTAAATGAAAAGGTGGCTATTTTTATCCCGATTTGTATATCCTTAGTTTCCGGTTTATTTTTCCCTTGAATCTTTTCTCATTACGTGGTATTTATAGTTAGCATAACTAAATATATTAGAGAAAGGAAGCGTCTTTTGAGGGATTTTGAGAAGATCGCGAATGCCATTTTGGTAGACACGTTCAACTATATACTCAGATTCGAGGAAAAGGCCGTGCGCGCTATAACTGGTGTAGCCATAACGATAGGCGAGACACATGTGATAGAGGCCATTGGCAAGCTCGGTGGCAGTGCGTCTGTCAGCGATGTCGCAAATCTCTTGGAGATTTCGATGCCCACTGCGACGGTCGCGTTAAAGAAACTCGAGCGGAAGGGCTTTATCAAGCGCCTTACTTCTCGAGACGATGCGCGCAAGAGTATCGTAGAACTCGCCGAATCCGGCCAGGTTGTGGACCGCACGCACGAGCTCTTTCACAGAAAGATGGTGCGCGAGATCAGCAAGGGCTTCACCGAAGAGGAAAAGGCCGTATTGCTTACGGCACTGCAAAAGCTCCGCGACTTTTTTCATAATAAGCTCTGAAAAGGAGAAAACAATGGCTATAAGAATATTTACAGACAGCACATCGGATATCTTACCAACCGACGCAGAGAAAATGGGTGTCACAACGACACCGTTAAAGGTCAGCTTCGGATCCGAGCAATATATTGACAAGGTTACTATTACAAACAAGGAATTTTACGAAAAGCTCGCTACCTCCACGCAGACACCGATGACCACACTTGTAAGTCCAACCGAATTCATCGAAGCGTTTTCAAAATATCCGGACGACGACATCATCGGCATATTCATCTCATCAAAGCTCAGCGGTACATACAACTCAGCTGTACTTGCCAAAAACGAACTTGGGCGTTCCAATATAACGCTGATAGACAGCCAGACTGTAACGGCGGGTCTGTCACTGCTCGTGGAGGCCGCATGCAAACTGCGCGACGAGGGCTGTGATGCGAAACACATTGTAAGGCACATCGAGTTGCTCACGTACAGGGTTGAGATATGCGCATATATCGATACACTGAAGTATCTTGTAAAAGGTGGGCGTCTGTCAGGGGCCCAGGGGGTTATCGGTGGTATGTTAAATATCAAGCCGATCGTTCATGTCAAGCATGGCGTAGTAAACACGATCGGTAAGGAACGCGGCACAAAGAAGGCTATGAAGTTTCTTATCGACTTTATAAACAGCAACATGGATCGCAATCAACCAGCAATGCTTGCATATACTACCGACACCGAAGCTGTAACGTCGTTGCGAGGCGAGCTCGGCTTGCCGGCAGGTACACCTTTAACAGCTATCGGCAGTGTCGTCGGCACACATGCGGGCCCCGGCGCGGTTGGCCTCGCCTATATCAAAGCGTAAGCAAAGGATGATCGGACGTGAAGCTCAACAGATTACTCGAGATAACGACAGTCCTGTTAAATAAACGCACCGTAACAGCTGCGGAACTCGCGTCGCGTTTTGGTGTGTCCACGCGTACGATCTATCGCGATATCGATGTGCTCTCGGCATCGGGTGTGCCCGTCTACGCCACGCAGGGTACACGCGGTGGCATATCGGTGATGGAGGACTACACTATCAGCCGTGCTGCGCTCTCCGACAAGGAGCGCGAGAGCATATTGTTTGCGCTGCAGTCCTTACAGGCAACCAAATACCCCGAGATAGATACTGTGCTCGAAAAGCTTGGCAGCATGTTCAAACACAACTCCTCCGACTGGATAACGGTGGACTTTTCGCCATGGGGCAGCAATCCAAACTCACATGACAAGTTCACAGACATTAAATCTGCGATCCTACATTCGATGGTCATCGAGATCGACTACATAAACGCATTGAATAAAAAAAGCACCAGAGAAATCGAGCCTCTGCGCCTAATGTTTAAGGGGCAGGCTTGGTATCTCTGGGGCTTTTGTCTCGAAAAGCAGGATTATAGGATGTTTCGCATTTCACGGATCAAACGCGTCCTGATGACGAATAGGTCATTTGACAGGACGAATGTACATATCGTCGATATCCCCGAATCTGAAACGGACTACCACTTTGTGCATCTTGTGTTGGAGTTTAATGAGCATATGTTGTTCCGGTTGTATGATGACTTTGATGACAACTACATCAAACCCACCGGGAACGGCTTTTACCGTATCGAGCTCGACTTTCCCGAGGACGAATGGGTGTATGGTTATATATTAAGCTTTGGCAGTAACGTGAGGGTCATCGAGCCTGAGCACATCAAAGGCATAATCCGAGAGCGCGCTGAGAGCATCGTCAGCATGTACAAATCTACAGTCTGAGCTTGTTTAACACAGGTATCCTGCCCACGTCCGAAGGATCTATACCCTTTATAACGAGCATCACGCCAAAATATGTCAGTCCTGATATCGCTATGCTCAATAATACGCTAATGGTGTTATTGCCGGTCAGTATATGCAGCACCGTATAACCCGCATAACATATAGCCCCCATCACAGCGGAACCCGCCAACGGTTTTATTAATAAACCCATGAAATCCGGCGCCGTACCCGTAATGCGATACAGAAAAAACACATTGATCGCCGACGTAACTGTATAGCATACGATCGCGCTGATCACCGCACCATAGATGTTTATTGCAGGATTGGTAAGCAACACGTAGTTACATATGATCTTTGCGGTTACGCCCGCCATAGCTGCATATACGGGAATCCTGACCTTACCGATACCCTGCAGCATGCCCGTAACGATCTGTGTGAGCGCTAAGAATATCACCGAAGCCGCGCCAACCTGCAAGAGCTGACCACCCTCGGGATATTTCGGAAACAACATTTCCACGATCGGTTCGCCTAATATGCCCAGACCGATTGCCGCTGGTATCGATATGATCATCGACATGCGCAGCCCAATGTTTATACGTTTATTTGTCGTCTTGCGGTCGTTTAATATCGCTGCGGAGGCTACGTTAGGGATGGACGCGGTAGCTATCGCCGTAGATATCGATACAGGCAATGTCGTGAGCACGACATATTTACCGCTGTATTGCCCGAACAATGTCTTGATCTGTTCCGCATCAAATGCGCCCGAGGCTGACAGGCAGGTCTTTATCATAAACGTATCGATAAGCCCCGCTATACTGAATATGGCTGAGCCTATAATGATAGGGAACGTTATGCGTACGATCTCGATAGCCAGTCTGCGCGGTGTTTCGTCAGCACCGTCAACATCATGTTGTACACGCGACATTATCTTAGGACGCGCCATAAAATATATCGCGATCATGACCAAAAGCCCCGTTACCGCGCCAACGCCGGTGCCTAATGTAGCACCGGCCGCGCCGTATTCGGGGCCCTTTTTTAACAAAACATATGCGAGTACAATGCTAAATATCGCATTCAATAGCTGCTCGAGTACCTGTGAGACGGCTGTGGGTACGCTGTTTTTCATACCCTGGAAATATCCGCGAAATACCGCGAGCACCGAAACGATCAATAGTGTGGGCGCGAGTGTGATGATCGAGACATAGCTCTCCGCATAGCTCACTATCGGCGCGAGCTGACGCGCCGTGAGTGCGAGAACAGCTGCTGCGACTGTGCCTATTGCGATAGACACCCAGATAGCAGTCTTGAACACATTGTGCGCGTTCGCATATTGCTTCAGCGTTATGCGTTCTGACACAAGCTTTGAGATCGCGGCGGGTAGCCCCGCAGACGAGAGTATCAGGAAAAACAGGTAAATACTATAGCTTGCGCCATAATACATATTACCCAAATCCCCGATAAGGTTTGTAAGCGGCCAGCGGTACAGAAATCCCAAAAAGCGAACAAACAGCGTCGCCCCCGCTAAAATCATTGCCTGCTTTACAAAGCTTGACGTTTTATCCTCCCTCGACTGCGTCACATATGCCTCCTAATGTTACATTTCTTATTTATTGCTTATCCTTTTTATTGGCTTTTGCGCGCAAGCCTGCATCCAAGATACGCTTGCGTATACGGATCGTTTGCGGTGTAATCTCAACGAGCTCGTCTTCAGATATAAACTCCAAGGTCTGCTCAAGGCTCATATTGATATAAGGCGACAGCCTCATCGCGTCATCGGAGCCCGACGCGCGCATATTGGTCAGCTGCTTGCGCTTACATACATTTACATCCATATCTGCCGCGCGTGCATTCCTGCCGACGACCATGCCCGCGTATACCTTCGCCCCGGGCGGGATAAACATCTCACCACGCTCCTGCGCGTTATACAAGCCATACGGATTAGCCTCGCCTGTTTCAAACGCCACGAGCGAACCTTGGAAGCGTGTCGCTATTTCACCCTTGTGCGGTGCATATTCCTTAAATATCGAATTGATGATGCCTGTACCACGTGTATCCGTCAAAAACTCTGACCTGTAACCGATCAGTCCGCGAGCCGGTATGTCAAATACCATGCGTGTATAACCATTGTCAGACGGCATCATGTTGACCATGTTGGCCTTACGTGAGCCCAGTTTCTCTATAACAGCTCCCGTATACTCATCAGGTACGATAACCGTAACGGTCTCTATAGGCTCCGTTGTTACCCCATCTTTTTCATGTAGGTTGACCTCGGGCTTTGAAACCTGAAACTCGTATCCCTCTCTGCGCATATTCTCAATAAGCACAGACAGATGCAATTCTCCCCTGCCCGACACCTTGAACACCTCTGTCGAGTCCGTTTCCTCCACACGCAAACTTACGTCTGTGTTGAGCTCCTTAAACAAGCGCTCACGCAGATGACGGGATGTGACAAACTTGCCCTCTGTACCCGCAAATGGACTGTCGTTTACGATGAAATACATCGCGAGCGTAGGCTCAGAAATTTTACTAAACGGTAATGGCACAGGGTTCTCCACACCGCAAACCGTATCCCCGATGTGTATGCCCTCGATACCCGACACGGCTACAATCGAACCGAAGGTAGACTCCGGCGTGTCCACACGCTCGAGTCCCTCAAATTCATACAGCTTTGTGATCTTAACACGGCGCGCATTCTCCGGATGATGTATGTTTATAAGCATACATTCGCTGTTTAGGTTCACCCTACCGTTTTGCACCTTACCGATGCCTACGCGCCCTACGTACTCGTTATAGTCTATCGATGATATCAATATCTGCAGATCTGCCTCAGGATCGCCCTTAGGAGCCGGTATATACGAGAGTATCATGTCAAACAGCGGCGTCATATCCGAGCCGCTCTCCTCATGCGAGATCGAGGCGATACCATGCTTGGCAGATGTAAATACAAACGGCGCGTCGATCTGCTCGTCGGAAGCACCGAGCTCCAGAAACAGCTCTAGCACCTCATCAACGACAGCTTGCGGCCTTGCATCGGGCCTGTCTATCTTGTTAACACAAACAATAACGGGCAGATTTAAATCCAGCGCGTTCTTTAACACAAACTTAGTCTGCGGCATCGGCCCCTCAAATGCGTCTACCAACAGCACCACGCCGTCTGCCATTTTCAAAACACGCTCGACCTCGCCGCCAAAATCGGCATGTCCCGGTGTGTCGATGATATTAATCTTAACATCCTTATACCTGACCGAGGTATTCTTAGAGAGGATCGTAATGCCCCTCTCGCGTTCCAAATCATTTGAATCCATTACACGTTCCCTGACACTCTGGTTCTGCCTGAACGTGCCGCTTTGCTTTAACAGTTCATCTACCAATGTCGTCTTACCATGATCTACATGCGCAATGATAGCAATATTCCTTACATCATTTCTTTCTTGCAAACTCCCAATCCTTTCGTAACCCTTATTTATTGCTCTTTGTTTTTATCTTACCGCTCGCGGCAAGCGCCACGTTTTTAAAACGAGTCGAACATAATAATGAAAGGACAGGAAAAATCCTGTCCTTTGCTTAGAAAAAATACAACAATGCCGGTAGTCGGATTCGAACCGACACGGGGATACCCCACTGCATTTTGAGTGCAGCACGTCTGCCATTCCATCACACCGGCATATCTGTCGCTTTCACCGCTATTAGCGCGGCGCAGATAGAATTATAATATATTTAATATGAATTAGTCAATAGATTTTTATAAGGGGCGGTTCATATGAACCGCCCCTTTACATTACAGGATTATACAGATCAGACCCCCGCTACCCTCGTTGATGATCTTCTGCAGGGTCTCCTGCAGCTTCATCTGAGCAGCCTCGGGCATACGGAACAGCTTGTTTTGCAGCCCTTCCTTAACCATTTCATGCATAGACTTACCAAACATGTTTAGCTCCCATACCTTTGACGGATCCTTTTGCATCTCGTCATTTAGGTATGTGATCAATTCCTCGCTCTGTGCCTGCGAGCCCACTATTGGGCTGATTTCTGTCTCGATATCTGCCCTAATTAGGTGCAGGCTCGGTGCGCTCGCCTTTATCTTGACGCCGAACTTCGAGCCGTGCCGGACCACCATCGGCGTCTCGAGCTTCATCTCATCCATTGCAGGTGTTACGATGCCGTAGCCACGTCTATTAACCTCTTCAAGCGCATAACGTACCTTATCGTACTCTCGCTTGGCCTCAGCGAGCACCTTTATCGTCGAGATCAGCCTGAATTCGCTATCTATCTCCATACCCGTCGTCTCGCTCAGGATCTTGTAGAATAGGTTGTCGTCCACCGAAACCTCTATACGTGCCGCGCCCTCGCCGAGCATGATCTTGTCTATGTATGCCTTCTTGACGTATTCATTATCCTCTATCCGTGAAACGCTCTCCTTGACCTCGCGCAGCTTGCTCACTACATCAATACCGTCCCTCACGGCCGATATCATGTTACGTTTAAGCCAATGAGACACAGGCAGCGTCTCTATCCACTTCGGCAGGTAGATCAACAACTGCTTTACTGGAAATTCGTAGAGTATGCGCTCCATGATCGCGTTGATATCCTCGGCCTTTAGCTGAGCGCAGTTGACTGGTATGACCGGTACATTGTAGTGTGCGATCATCTCATTCTTTAACGCATCCGTCTCCGGAGAGTATGGCTTTACCGTGTTTAACAGCATGATGAACGGCTTGTCGATCTCCTTGAGTTCCCTTACAACCCGAGCCTCTGCCTCTATGTAATCCTCCCTCGGTATATCGAGGATGCTACCGTCCGTCGTGATCACAAGACCGATAGTCGAATGGTCCGTTATGACCTTTTTCGTACCATATTCTGCGGCCTCTACGAACGGCATCTTGTTCTCTGACCAGGGTGTCGAGATCATGCGTGGGTCGTTTCCGTCCATATATCCCATCGCTGACGGCACCATGTAACCTACACAGTCAATGAGCCGCACCTTGAACGACAGATCATCATCGAGCATAACCTCTACAGCCTCATTCGGCACAAACTTCGGCTCCGTCGTCATGATCGTCTTGCCCGCCGCACTCTGCGGCAGCTCATCCTTCGCGCGTTCCTTACTGTATGTGTTTTCAATATTGGGGATCACCAACAAATCCATAAACCTTTTGATGAATGTGGACTTGCCCGTTCTGACAGGACCCACAACACCTATGTAAATATCCCCGCCCGTTCGTTCCGATATGTCTCGGTACAGATCGAAATTGTTCATATACAAATGAACCTCCTGCAATATACGTTTATAAATGTATATTTAGGAGGTTCTTGTTTTATGCGTGTGAATTTGGGTAGGGTTATGTATGTGATGCGGCGGTTTGTATAAGGATTGGTATTTAAGCATAGATCATTTTTTCCATCAAAGGAAGATTTCTCAGACGCAACTTTTTGGTTATAAAGCCGATTTACGCACAGCAACCTCTGCACAGACCAGCCCAGCTATATGCTCCTCTGTTTTATCTGTCAGAAGGAAGAACATCCCGTCGTTACGGCATTTTTTATTTGTATTGCCATTTATGGTATAAACGAAACCTTTAACACAGGTATCACTACAAGCATTAGGGTCAATAAGCCTTTTGCAATCACGAGAAGCAATCATTTCTTGTTGCATTTCAGCAGGGAGAGAAGCAATTATGTCCTCATACTTATTAGCATTGTCACCATAAATCCGTGCCAAAATACCTGACTTGCGGAATACCCAATTCATTACCGTTTTCTTCATTGATTGGTATGAAGCAGTGTAACCGCTTTTTGCTTCCTTTATTACAAGGTCACAACCCTGTTCAATAAGTGTGTTATTAAGCTTCTCAACAAACGCT
>CAZUNC010000066.1:0-1177 GCA_964621475.1 uncultured Defluviitaleaceae bacterium
GCGATCCAAAACGACGCGTCAAACATCATCTTGGTAGGGATGCCGGGCAGCGGGAAGACTACGCTTGCTAAAAAGATAGCCGCGATGACCGGACGTAGATTTGTGGATACGGATACAGAGATAGAAAGGGTCGCGGGCAAAAGTATTCCGCGTATCTTTGAAGAAGATGGAGAGGCACATTTCAGGGGACTCGAATCGGATGTAATAGAGAGGGTATGTAAGGAAAGGAATGCCGTAATCGCAACAGGAGGCGGCGCGGTGCTCGCAGAGCGAAACCGCCGTATGCTGATGCGAAACGGTCAGATCATATGGGTACAGCGTGATATCAATAAGCTCAGCACCTATGGCCGTCCGCTGTCTAAAAGCCCCGAAGTGCTTGAGGCTATGTATAGTCAGCGCGAGCCGCTCTATAGGCAGGTATCGGATTGCTGTATGGCGGCCTTTTAATAAAACCTTATATCTTTTTCTTCCTGAAGACTATGAGCTTGCTGATGACATAGTTACCGACGATCACGAGGGACATCGTAAAGCCCTTGCATAGAAACTCCGGTAGACTCATGTACTCGATCAGTAATATCAATAACACGGTCTCCATCACATATGTAGCGAAACGCCCTGCGCCGAATTTAAGCACCTCGGTTAGCAGGGTTTTTATATGCCATTCGTGGGATAAAAACACGAATTTCTTGTTTACGATAAATGCGAACACGAGCGCGACAGCCGATGAATAGGTGTTCGACCAGAATACGTTCTGCCCGAGAATGGAGAGCAACATGTATAACGCATATGCAAGTATAGTCGTAAGTAAACCGCATACCAAGTACGCCTTGATCTCCCTGTCCGACAGGATATGTTTGACTATAGCCATCGCCTTATCGATCAGAATCTTCATTCAAAAACTCCCTTATCACATAAATAGGACGCTGCTTTATCTCCTCAAAGATACGACCGATGTACTCGCCCATCAGACCTAAAACCATCAGCACGATGCCCTGTGAGAACAGGATCACCGCTACTATGGATGACCAGCCTGTGATCGTCGTGTCTGTAAAGAGCTTCTGATATAACACGATCAGCAAATATACAAAGCTCAAAAAGCTAATAAGAAAGCCTAAAGTCGTTGCGATCTTTAGCGGCTTGTACGAAAACGCCGTGATGCCGTCCATTGCGAATTTGA
>CAZUNC010000066.1:1277-11711 GCA_964621475.1 uncultured Defluviitaleaceae bacterium
GAGAAGCAGATGCATTTGACATGCTTGTCTGTAGCGCATATGCTTAGTAATATGTCATAGGTTTTGTCCGAGCTGCCGTCGTTTACAAATAACAGCTCGTAGTCATCCGAAATGCCGGACATAACCGATGTGAGACGTTTGTAGCTCTCGGCCACGACGGCCTCTTCATTGTAGGACGGGATGATAACGGAATAAATGGGGTTCATAATCACCTCAAGCAGGAGGATATAAAATGAGGATGTACAGCCGCAATGCGGATTTCCAAAGGATCATGTCATTAAAGACAAACAGGAACAAACGGCACAGGCAAAAGATGTTTTTCGTCGAGGGCGTCAGAAACATCAACGCCGCCGTGAAATATGGATTTGAAATAGCGTCGTTTATTCACACGCCGACAGACAGGCTCTCGCGCTGGGCACAGGATATGCTGAGGGATGTGCAGACGGACGAAAACTACGAAACATCTACCGAGCTGATGCGTGAGATCAGCGAAAAGGAGGATGCATCAGAGCTTGCGGCCATTATACACATGAAGCGTGAGCGCATACCCACCGTACAAAACGGTGTATACATGCTGTTCGACCGCCCGTCGAATAAAGGTAACCTCGGCACCGTGCTGCGTTCGTGCGACGCATTTGGCGCGGCGGGATTGATCATCACAGGTCACGCGGTGGACATATACGACCCGGAGGTTATCTCCGCATCGATGGGCTCGTTCTTTTCTGTTCCGTTTGCGCACATGCCATCCTTGACCGAGCTCGACGAACAGATCGAAATGATGAGACAAAAACTGCCCGGATTTTGTGTAGCCGGGACATCCGCGCACGCAGAGTTTGATCTGAACTCCGGGTGTATGACACCGCCGATTTTGATCATGATAGGTAATGAGACGGACGGCATGAGTCATGCTCTGAAGGAGCGCGCGGATATATTAGTGACGATCCCGATGGCCAAGACCTCCTCGGCCTCATCGTTGAACGTGGCTTGCGCGGCTACGGTGTTGTTATATGCGGTGCAAACGGTAACGATGATGTAGTCTTAGGTATAGTTATATTGTTACCATTTTATGGCTTCATATGCTACCGACTGAAATGCTTATTCTAAAGCCCTTAAGCTTACCAGTTGTTCATTACCGCAGCGGCGGTCATCGATAGGTATTTGTCCCTCGGCACATAGTATGGGATGCTATTGCCCGAGCCTAATGCGTAACCGCCGTCGCGCTCGGAGCGCAGTAACATATCAACGCTGCGCTTATAAATCTCTTCTTCAGAGCTACGGCACAAAAAGTCTATGTCTATGCCGCCCAATATAGCTATGCGTCCCTTGTACAGATCATAGATATCCTCTACAGGCATAATCTTGTCTTCATACGAGTGTTTTGCGTCCATGCCGATGTCCACGATTACGTCCTCGTAGATCTCCTTGAGCTCACCGCACGAATGTAAAATCACGGGGCGACCGCTCTTATGTACGACCTCGGCGATCTTCTTATGCCATGGGAACACATATTCACGCATATCGTCAGGGGAGATCATCGTCTGTGTAGCGAAGCCCCAGTCGTCGTTTGAGATAAATGCGCCGATGCACTCATGCTTAGCCGCGCGTTCGTAGTATCTTACCAGACGCAAACCGACCTGATCAAAAAGCTCCTTCAGTAAACCCGGGTCATCGTTTTTCAGGAAACAAACACCCTCGTATCCGGCTATCGACATCACGTTTTCGAGTACGCCGCCGGGGCCTTGGGAGATGATCTTCATGCCTGTTGGCAGATACGCGGCGATTTGGTCGAGATGACTGTCATCAAAATCCTCGGGCTCGTTCCAGTGATAGGCTTTATAACTCTCCATATCCGATATCATCGGGCTTTCGTTGATGTTCAGGCTCTTTTGGCCGTGAGCGGAGACCTTGTTTTCTAAGTAGAAGCCCGAAGCCTCCATAGTCACATAGTCATAACCGGCTGCGCGGAATGCTTCGACGACCATCTTGCGGTATTCGAGTGGGTCTGATGGGCTGACTTGCCTGCCCGATAGCTCTACATACAGATCGGTGTTTAGGAAAAACTCAAACAGGGTAGGGCGGGTGGGCTTTTGCTTTTTCAGAACGGATAGGATGTTGTTAAAGTCCGGTTCCCTGTCCCGCGTGTACGCGGTGTATTCGGAGATAAAACGGCTTGAAAATGGTTTCATAATTGCCTCCAAAGAAATATGATCAATATAATGATCGTATTGTATTCAGGGCAGTATATCATTTTCCCTTGCATTGGCATAGAACTTTCTTTAAAATGATTCACTGAAGTCTAACAAATACAGGGAGATAACCGATGAAGATCATGCTGATAAACGGCCCGAACATCAACATGCTCGGGACACGCGAGCCGGGCATATACGGCAGCGAGACGATGGAGGGCATCAATGCACGCGTAAAAAAAGAAGCGGACAGGCTCGGGGTAGAGCTTGATTGCTTCCAGTCAAACATAGAGGGTGAGCTGGTCACATGCATACAGCAATGCATGGGCGTATACGACGGGATCATCATAAACCCCGCCGCGTATACGCATACGAGCATAGCGATACGCGACGCGCTCGCGGCTGCGGCTGTGCCCGCGATAGAGGTGCATCTGTCAAACATCCATAAACGCGAAGAGTTCCGGCATCATTCCATGACGGCTGCGGTGTGCATGGGGCAGATATGCGGTCTGGGTGGGGATGGATATCTGCTCGCGTTATATAAGCTCGCCGGAACTGTATAGAATAACATATAGAAAAATAAGGAGCGTGTTGGAAATGATGAATCACTTTTGCAAGACGCCGTTGTGGCAGGCAGCGCCGACACTGGCAGCGGTGGCCGGTGGCAAAAAGCCCGCCGAGATCGTCATTCGCGGCGCAAAGCTCGTGAATGTATGCACGGCGGAGATAATCCCTGATACGGATATAGCGATCGCCGAGGGGCGTATAGCGCTCGTAGGGGATGCGTCGCATTGCATCGGCGAGTGCACGACTGTTATAGACGCGCAGGGACAATACATTGCGCCGGGCTTTCTGGATGGGCATATCCATGTGGAATCCTCAATGCTTACGATGCGCGAATACGCAAAGGCCGTGGTTTCGCACGGTACGGTCGGTATATTCATGGACCCGCACGAGATATGTAACGTGCTCGGCGCGGATGGCGTGAAGCTGATGGTTGATGAATCGAAGTGTACACCATTGAAAGCGATGGTCACATACCCGTCCTGCGTACCGGCGGTGCCGGGTTTTGAGGATACGGGTTCGTTTGTGGGGCCAAAGGATATCGCGGAGCAGATGAAATCGGACAGCGTCGTGGGCTTGGGCGAGATGATGAATTTCCCGGGGATTTTAAACGCGACGGAACATGCGAGCGGTATAGTGGGTGAGACCCTGAAGGCAGGAAAGATCGCGACCGGGCATTACTCGATACCGGAAAACGGAGCGGGGCTCAATGCATATATCGCGGCGGGTATACGTTGCTGCCACGAATCCACACGCGCCGAGGATGCGCTCGCGAAGATGCGATTGGGTATGTATGCGTTATTACGTGAGGGTTCCGCATGGCAAGACCTCATGGAGGTTTCGCGTAGTATCATCGAAAATAAGATTGACAGCCGTTACGCATGCCTGATCTCGGACGATACGCATCCGAATACACTGATAGAGCACGGGCATCTTGATCACATCATGCGAAAAGCTATCTCATATGGTATAGACCCGGTTAAGGCGATACAAATGGTGACGATCAACACTGCGCAGTGTTTCCAGCTTGATCATGAGCTCGGCTCGATCGCACCGGGCAAGTGCGCGGATATCGTATTTATAAAAGACTTAGAAGGCTTTGAGATTACGAGGGTATTGATAGACGGTGCGGTTGTGGCCGAAAACGGACAGCTCTGCGTTGAGATAAAGCCGTTTAATTATCCGCATGAGGCAAAGCACTCGATGCATATCTCCCAGAACATCACGCCGGAGACATTTGCGATATCATCAGATGGCAAGGATCAAGCAACCGTGAGGGTAATAGAGGTGATACCGGCGCGCGTGGGCACATATGAACGGCATATCACACTGAAGGCAACAGACGGGAAGCTGAACGCAGATACGGAACAGGATGTGCTTAAAGCGTTCGTATTTGAGAGGCACCATGCGACGGGTACGTATGGCGTTGGCTTTGTGAAGGGCTTTAAGATAGGATGCGGAGCGATGGCCAGCACGGTCGCACATGACGCACATAATCTGCTCGTACTCGGCACGAACGATGAGGACATGGCACTCGCCGCGAATACGTTGATCGAGTGCGGCGGCGGTATGGTGACGGTGCAAAACGGCAAAGTGCTCGGGCTTGTGGAACTACCCGTGGCGGGTTTGATGAACGATCAAAAGACTGCTGCGCAAATGAGCGAGACCGTAGAGGGGCTTGAACATGCATGGGCATCTATCGGCTGCGACTTGCCATCACCGTTTATGACAATGGCGTTGGTACCGCTCGCGTGCCTGCCCGAGCTGCGGCTAACAAACCGTGGGCTCGTGGATTGCACGACCTTTAGCTTTGTGCCGCTGATTGTGGGTGAGACGGAGAAGTAAGGGACGGGGAAGTAATAGAACATTTACCACGGAATTGCACGGATAAAAGACGGATCTACACGGATAGGAAGCATTTTTTGTTTAATCCGTGTAGATCTGTTTTGTTTTATTAATTTGCGTCAGTTTTACCGAGTGATAGCCTCATTACTTCTTTACTGTCTATTTTGATAATGTAGCCATCTCCGTTCGGCTCGACTACGTAGTCACTATAGTCGACAATCTCACCGTTTTTTACTAACGAGAATTTTACATCTTGGGATTTTGCTAATTCCTCGAGGGTCGGTAGTTCGCTGTTTTCCTTGTCGTTTACGATTGTAACAAGGCCTTGATGCTCGTTGCCGTCATCGTCTAAAAATGTCATTTCTGCGACGAGTTGATTGGAGGTGTCGGGGGCAGGTGTAGTCTTTGCCCAGGTTGAGGCATATACCCCGACGCATAATAAGGCGGAGCAGATCACCGCTAATGCGGCGATAACGGTTCTTTTCGGGTTTTTAAAGTTCAAGATGTGTTCCATCCTTTCTTTCACATTACTTTCGGCTGACGTTAGACCCGAGCATAGATACTCCCGCTGCATTGTGTCGTGCTCGAGGCTTTTTAATATCGTGTTGCAGTATAAAAGTCTCTCACGCGTATCCATGCGGGACGCAAGGCTTTCGTCACATGCGGCCTCACAGAGGATGTGGATGTCCCTTTGCAGCCTGCGCGCGATGGGGTTAAACCAATGCAGCGCGGATAAAATAACTGCGAGCAGCTTGATCCACAAATGACCGTGCCGGATATGGGTGAGCTCGTGCGCAATAGCGAAGTCGAGACTATCTCCGGCTGCTATGTCGATCGGGATAAATATGATCGGATACAGAAACCCGATGCATATAGGGGTTGAGATCAAATCGCAGCGGCGTATAGGGATGTGTCCAGTTGGAGTATAGATTGACGAATGATTACAGAGCAAGCGCCGGTAGACCATATAACGATAAAAAGTGTGAAATAGACAGCCCAATGAGACCGTGGCCCATATCACGAGCAGGGCCGGGAAAAGGGGAAAACCTTTGGCGGCCACTGTCATGGTCTTATATGCGGATGCGAACTGAGCTGCGCTTGTGCCGATTTTACTGACTGTTCCGAGAGTTATGGGGAAGGATGAAGGAGCCGCGAGACCCAATCCCGTGAAAAATAGCATAGGGATCATCTGAGCGTAAAGAAGACCGCGTTTGGAAAACAGCCGCGGGCTCAATAGGCTGACGGCGTTCAACAACAGCTTTATAAGCGTGCCCGAGATGGTTGCGCCTATTACATACAGCAAGATGCGCTGTGTCATACCCCGTTCCCCCTTTCCCCGCTTCCCACATCCTCCCACGCGTCGAGCCACTTGCGTAGGTTTGCAAGCTCCTCCCTTGAAAGTGCTGCATCACCGGGGGAGTTGTTACTGGCCCTAAACGCCATATCGCCTGTCAATGCCGCGATAAAGCTCGTGACGCTGCCGCCATGAACGGCCTGCATAAAGCTCTTGGTCGCGTTGTTCTTGTATTCCTCACGCGACAGTGTGGGTGAATAGTTGTTCACCTTGCCTTGCATCGTTTTGGTCAGGAATCCCTTTTGTATGAGCCTGGTCAGGATCGTAGAGAGCGTTGAGGTCTTCCAACCCTTACTCCGTTCAAAATCCTGCAAAAGCTCCCCTACCGTTACGGGACCGGCCTTGTCCCATATGGTGTTCATAACCTCTGTTTCTGTTTCAGAAAGCCTTCTGAGTTCTTCCATAATGCATGCACCTCCTGCTACATGTTGTAGCAGTGATAGACTACTACAACATGTAGCAGATGTCAAGGGTATTATGAAAAGTAGTGTGAACATTGACTACGGATAGGACATTTGGTATAGTTGAAGTAATATAGTATTAATCTATCTGAGGTATTAATGTCTGCCATACAAAAACAAATAAAACTTTATTCCTTCATCGGTACAGGGCGGATTTAACGGTTGGTTGCACTATTATCAGGAAATCGATCCAGAAGGATACACTTCGTTTTATCTACAACTCCGTTTTAAAGGGTGTCGGCTTTGATTCCCTTTATGACAACTAAATTGTCGTACCTCTAATATGGACAGCCTTATCGCTTGCTTTGCCGATAAGATAAGAGAAAGCGGAAACAGACAGCCAAGGCGAGAAGTGTTTAGGGATAGTAGCTTTATCAATTCGCCGTATAAGCTTTATGTTGAGGAGATTTTTAAGTTTCATGCACCCCATACTGTGGTTAGGGTGATATAGTATTAACATGGTCTTTTATTAACTATAAGGAGGCTTATATGGGTGTCGAAGATCATTTGCAAAAATTCATTAACGAATATGATTTTAATAAATCCGTTGACTTAAAGTATTACTTTGAAAGTTTAAATACTAATAACAAAGATAATAAAATAAATAGAAAATGTATGTTTCCAAACTGCAACAAAAGAGCAATTAAAAAATCACATATAATACAACGAGCAATTTTAAGCAATAATGTGGCAAAAAACAACAAGGTATATATACCAAGGTTGATGCATCGTGATTCTGTCCCAAATTATGAAATGTGTGAGATAGGAGTAAATGAAGCTGCTATATTTTCTGGTTTCTGCACAGAACATGAAAGCTATTTTAGTTCTTTCGAGAAAAAAATATCATTAGAAGTAATGGAAGATTTCAGAAAACAAATTTTTAGACTATCTTGTTATTATGTTAGAATGCTGGAGATTAGGTCAAACAAATGGCAGAGGGATTCTGAAAAGTACACTAATGCTGTAACCAAACAATTTGTTATTGATGTTAATAAAGAGTTTTCTGACATAAGTACAAAGATAAAATTAACAAACGTTAATATAGAAACCGGATATGCTTTGTTCATGAAGCAAAGAATGTCAAAAACAGACACGTTTATCTTTGAATCAAAAAAATTTTTTGAAGCAAGTAAAATAGGCGAATTGGAATTATTAATTTTTGAAGTTCCATTTCTAATACCTGTTGTAATTGATTATTTGATGCCAATTTACATTGAGAATCAAGCTTCATTTTATTTGCTTTTTTTTATTATTCCATACAATGATAGAACCCAAGTTATTTTAGCTGTACAGGATAGCAACAGTCATCAATTAAAAAGGTTTGAAAAATACTTGGAGTGTTCGCTTTTTAAAATATTGAACTTTATTGAAAATGCAATGATTGGTGCAAGTGAGAGATGGTATTTGAACCCTACTGTTTGGGATTGTTTACATGAGAACAAAAAAGCCCAAATACTAAAAGATGTTTTAACATTTCAATATTATCCATTTTATGAATACCCGTATTCAATTTTTGACGATTTAAGAAGAAAAATAATTGATGAATATAAAGCCAATATTGATAAGATTAATGAGAAGGAGGAGCTTGAACTTATCTTAAAAGAGGAAGAATTAAAATTGACTAAAATACCGAAAATTACTTCGTTTGATACCGTAGAGACGATTAAAGAATATCATATGCTTAAAGACAAAATGAATACAAACACTTATACACTATAAGGGACTTAGAACTATGCCACTCAACCCAATAGAAATCCAAGGTAACTGGGACAAAGGCTATGTCCTCGACAAACATGTTTTTTCGAGCACTCCTAAGGGTGAAAATGTATATGGGCATATGGAATATGAAACAATAAGAACAGAGCTTGGGGAGCTTCTCTTTCAATTCAAATATCGAAACAAATATGACAACCTTTTTGCTATTATGGATATAGTAAATACGTTTTTGGATAATTGGGCAGAGCTTAAAGAGGTTGACATAGTCCTTCCAGTAACGCCGTCAAAAGAACGCAGTTACCAACCGGCAACAGAGCTTGCAAGAGCTATTGCTGAATATTTGAACATAAGCACTACCGATATTGTTTTGGAAAAGACCACAACAGAGCAGTCGAAGAATATGGGCAGGAGCGACAAGAACCTCAAAGGAAGTATTGTTGCGAAAATTAAAGCGACAAAAACGCATACAATATTACTGGTAGACGATTTATTCAGCACAGGCGAAACAATATATGAGTGTGTGTCTGTATTAAGGCAAGACCCACTACTCAAAAAGATTTACGTTTTATCGATAACCAAAACAAAATAAAAGGGGTGAGCGACTTGAAGATTTTTATAGCCGGACCGAGAGCAATTTCATCTCTTGAAAAAACAGTTGAAGATAGATTGTACGGAATATACACAAAGAACTACACCGTTTTGGTGGGAGATGCAAGCGGTGTTGATAAGGCTGTTCAAAAATTCTTTTCACAGCTTGGTTATTCCAATGTTGTTGTGTTAGCAAGCAATGGTAAAGTAAGGAACAACCTTGGTAGTTGGCAAGTTGAAACGGTTACCGTTCCGAATAGCATAAGAGGTTTTGATTTTTATGCAGCAAAGGATAAGGCTATGGCTGATAATGCCGACTACGGCTTTATGCTTTGGAATGGCGAGAGCAAAGGAACACTCAACAATATAATCAACCTCTTAAAAGAAAAAAGAAAGCGTTGGTGTTCTTTACACCACAGAACGCTTTTGTCCATATAGATAACTTTGACAAACTCGACAATTTGCTATCCTATTGTGGTGATGAAACAAGAAAGCTTTTTGAATAGCTCAGTTGTAAGCCTGTTATGCTGCATACACAGTTATCATTTTTTGAAAACGTGGGTGAAATACTATGAAACTATACTTCAATCACCGAAAATTCCAAGCAGTTGCGGCGGTTGTTTGTGATGTGTTCAGCGGACAACCGAAACAAACCTCTTCATATATGGCAGACAATGGTAAGGTTAAAGGTTACGAAAACGTATGCTTGACCGAGTATTCTGTTTAAAATGAAAAATTATTAATCAGGGTCATAGAAGTCGGTAATCGTGGAGATGTATACAAATAACTATATTCACCCCCTCAGCGAAAACCCAACCCGCACCCGTCCCTCCGCTTGACTAAAACTCACATCCAGCCCAAACACCCTGCCTATCTCCCCGCTCTCCAATAGTACGCTCGGCTCGCCAAAGAACACAGCTCTGCCGTGTTCCATCAGGCATACCATATCTGCGACATTCACAGCCTGTTCAATATCATGTAAAACAACCACTACGGTTTTACCCTGTTTTTTTAACCGCAACAATAGCTCCATGATCTCGAGCTGATACTTGATATCCAAAAACGTAGTCGGCTCGTCCAGCAACAGCACATCGGTATCCTGCGCCAGTGCCATGGCGATATAGACCTTTTGGCATTCGCCGCCCGAGAGCTCGGTCAGCAGCTTATCACGAAAAGCCCATACGCCTACCTGTTCCATGGCGTGTTGGGTTATTTTTTTGTCTTCGGTCGAGAACCTGCGCGGATAACCCAAGTACGGGAATCGCCCGTGCAACACCAAGCTACCCGCGGTGATTGTGGGCGTATCGCGGTGCTGCCTCAGATAAGCCACGCGCCTCGCAAACTCATTTTGGGAAAACGAGCTCATGTCTCTACCTGCAAGTTCAATGCGCCCCCCCGAAATATTTAATTGCCGCGCGATGCATTTAAGAAGTGTGGACTTCCCGCAGCCGTTCGGGCCAATGATACAGGTAATCGAGTGCTCGGGGATGTCGAGGGACAGAGCTTCTATAACATGCCGATTCCCATATCCGGTGTAGATTTGCTGTAAACTAATCAATGCTTGTACGCCTCCTGTTGCCTAAGATCAGATAGATAAAAAACGGCGCGCCGATCAACGACATCACGATACCCACCGGCACCTCGAACGGGATAAATAGCACCCGGGACAGGATATCGCAGGTCAGTGCAAACATGGCACCGGCTATAGCGGATAGCGGTA
>CAZUNC010000067.1:0-11384 GCA_964621475.1 uncultured Defluviitaleaceae bacterium
TCTTGTCATCTGCTACAAACAATATACAGGATTTTTATTCTCTTTACAATAGTTATTTGAATAAATCATATGAATTTAATTTGCTTTTTACATTTACTTTTGATACTCTTAATTTGATTCAATGCCTTTCAAAATATACCACGATATGAGGGTATTTTATCAATTCATTTGATCAACACGAGGGGTTTTATAGACATGATCTATTACGAGATACACGGTGACGGTCACCCACTGATCATGCTGCACGGCAATATGGAGAGCTCCGAATTTTTTAAGGCACAGGTCGCGTTTTTTAAGGCGAGATACAAGGTCATCACGATCGACAGTCGTGGCCATGGACGTTCGAGCTTCGGCGATTTGCCTATTACGATCGATCTTCTCGCGGATGACGTTCTCGATGTCATGAATACGCTGGACATAAAAAAAGCCGCACTGTTAGGCTTCAGTGACGGCGGAAATATTGCGCTGCGTTTAGCCGAAAAGGATGTCTCCTGCTTCCCGGATGTTACGCGTTTCTCTGCGATGATTGTTGTCGGAGCCAATCTGTATACTCGAAACCTCAAGCTCTCCGTTATATTGCCCTACAGGGCGCTGCACCTGTTATTTAAAGCCTTAGGCTTCATACCCCAGTGTCGTCGTAAGGCTATGCTGATGTCTTTGGTCACCGAGGAGCAGGGTTTTGATGAGGATTTGTTGCGCTTGGTCAAGATACCCATCTTGGTTATGGCCGGTCAGAACGACATGATCAAGGAAAATCATACCAGAGAGCTCGCCAAGCTACTGCCGAACGCCACACTGAACATCCTGCCGGGTGCGAGCCATTTCTTACTATCTGAACGCTCTGACGAGGCCAATGCAATCATTGACGCGTTCTTGAACGAACAGCTTACTTCCTCATCGGGCTGATGTGTATCTGATCCGGACGCATGCCGGTCTTGCGCTTTACTATGTCCTCGATCTGGGCTATCTCTGCATCCGTGAGTGCTTCCTTGTTTACCACTACGTCAACGCTCTCGTCGTCGATGCGCACATAAACCTCCGCAAAACCCTTGGACTCTATCATAGCCTCAGCCGCCGTCTCCTTCTCGATCCGCTTCTGTATCTCCATGATCGAGTCGGCTGCTTCCGCTTTCTTTATTTGCTCTATGTTAGTGTTATTAATGACCTCAGTCAGTATTTCCTTTTCCTTCGCGCGAGCCTGCTCCCTATTTAGCTTTGCCTGTACGAAGTATGAGCTGTCCTGCGTCGTGTTCACAAATACCGCTGTACCCGGATCCGATGTCGTATCCGATACATACAGCGTGGAGTTTTGATCGGCATCCGACAGTGTTGCGATCATCGGGTTGTCATCGATCGTGAGCGCCGTGCCTATCTCACCCTCGGTGTCCGCAGTCATGATCTCCGTCGGTATCAGCGCGCTGATCTCGCCCTTGTCGTTCAATGTGATGCCTGTTGCCGTCTTATCCTTGCGATCCACATAGTTTAAATACCCCGCGACCGCTATCATGACCACCAACGCCGTTATGATTATCTGATTCCTCTTTAATGAAAACATCCTTTTTCCCCCTTCTAAGATTTCTTCTTGAATACGCAAATCTTGTTTGCCTCCAACCCGAGTACCGCCTGCGCGGCTCGGATCAACACGTCCTGCACTAATACGTCACCGCCCCCTTCAGCAATGATGATAACGCCTTGTATCTTTGGTACCGTTTCCTTTAACACCACAGGCCCGCCCAAGGCCTTTCGGTCCTCATTCTTTGTCCACTGTTCCCTCCTCCCCCCTTGCGCGTCCGTCTCGTTTGTGCCGGATGCGCTCGTGGTCACATCCTGCGCTAATTCTATCTCCCTCCCGTTTGAAAGCGTAATCATTACCTGTGTTTCTCCTACCCCCGCTATCTGCGAAAAGCTCTGTGCAAGCCTGCTCTCAAGCTCCCGTACATATCGCGTCTCCGCATCGGCAGCGGATATCGTATCCGCAACCGCTGCCACGCTGCGTACGCCACCGGAGGCATTGACCGCGTCCTTATCCTCAGTCTTTGCAAGGTTAAATAGGCCCTTACCGCTTAGTAGTATCCCGACACCCGCCAACAGAAGCATCAGCAATACCGCAAGCACACTCTTGTCCTTTTCACGAATCGTCTTTTGTATCCATTCCGATATCTTTAGCTCCTTCATTAGTGCCTCCAATTCGCGGACTGCCGTGTAGCAGTCACAGTTATATGTATATGACGCTCCTCAACGCCGTAGAAGTCCGATATCGCTTTTTTTATCGCTTGTACATCCGAGCCGTTATCTGCCGTATTCGTCGTCGCTTCCCCTAGTCCCATGATCTCGTCTATGCGACCGACTTTTACCTCCTCTATCCGTATAAGCCCGGTATCCTTTGCTTGTTGTTCCTCTGTTTCCCCGTCCCCTAATGTCAGGTTCAGTTGACCGATGCCGTTTTGCTCGCTGTTTAATGTGACACGCGCATCTTTCAGAGAGAATCCATAGGGTTTTACGAGCTCTGCGATCTGTGCACTCACCTGATCTGTAAATAATCCTGTGAGCATGTCGTATCGCATTTCTTCATAATATGCCGGATCGGTCTCTATCATTCTCGCTTTGCTGTCAAACAAGCCCGTCAATCCCTGAAAGCCATCGTTCATAAACGCCAACGCGGGACGGCTGATCACAACTACCATCACGAGCCCTAAGAACAGGTTCAATAGCTTAGTCATCTTTGAAGATGGCATCAGCAGCTTTATAAACGCCGCGAATATTAAGCAAAGCAGTACATCGTTTATATATAGGCTCATAAGTATCACCCCATCAATAGGTTGCCACGGTGATCACAGCCGATATGAACATCAGTGCGACCGTCATCACACAGTAAAGCAGCAGCGCGATAAATGATGCGACCGCGTCGATGCATTTGACGAGACGCGGATCCGCCACTGGCTGTATGATCGCGGCTGTAAATTTATAAATACCGACTATCGCCAATATCTTGAGCACAGGTACAGCACATGCTACAGCTATAACGATCGCGAGAGCGGCCATCACACCGCTTTTAATGCTCTGCGACCAGAATATCGTCATATCGAGCGCACCACCCAATATGCCGCCGACCATCGGCACCGCTCCCGCAGAGGCTTTTGCTGCTTTGAACGCGAGGTTGTCCAATATCGGTGAGGTAATACGGTTCAACGATAGTATCGATACAAACAGGAACGCCGATATTGATAACGACCATTTCACGAGCTTCTTCAGTAGTTCTGCCAGCTTGGTCAACACGTCGCGCTCCTCGATGTAATTGACCGCTGAAATCACAGCGGCAGTCGTTATCATCGGCACCGAAACCCGTGTAATCAATATTGCAATAAACTCCGTAAAGAACATAAACAATGGCTGAAACATCGTACCCGCGCCAGTTTTGCCAGAAAAGATCAACAAACCCACCATAATCGGCGCAGCCGCGAGCATCATGTTCGTGAGTGTTTTGAGTAATGCACTCATCGTAACCACCATCCCACGAAACGAATCGACGAGTAACATTATCAATAATATGTATCCGACATAGAACGCGACCTCGCCGACAGATTTCTCACCGCCGGGCTTCATCGATTGCATCAGTGCGGTCAGCAACGCCGTGATTAATGCTATCGCGATGAGCCTGCCCATCAACATACGGTTGTCCAACACGTCGCCGATCAATAACCGGATACCCGCGTTAACGATATCCTGCGGTGAAAGGCTAAACCGTCCCTCGATGATATCCTCTACCGTTCGAGTAAAGCCCTCCCCAATATTCTCTAAGCCGAAGCCCTTTAGCACATCGGTATTCATATGTAAAAATCCCCCAACCGTTTAAAGACTTCCGACCAGTTTCCTAATGATGTCCAATAGATCCGTGAGTATTGGTAACGCGGCCACAAGGATGATCAACTTGCCCGCGAGATCTACCTTGTAGCCGATGGCCTTTTGCCCCGCGTCGTCGCAGATCATCTCGGCAAATTGGGCAATATATGCTATGCCGATGATCTTCATCAGCGTGACGATATGGTTTGATCCGGATCGTGATGAGCTCATGCTCATTTCCTCAGCCATTTTCGCAAAGAAGCTGATATTTTCACGTAGATACGGTACCACCTGCAAAAAGATCATCGCACCGGACGCTATACCGATGATCAGAGCTATCTCTTTATTAAAGCCTCCAACGGCTACAGCTAAAACCGCCGCGACGATGCCAAACGCGGCTATCTTGATGATCTCGTCCATAACCTTACTCTATAACCCGAAGGTGTTTTTAACTGTTGTAAACAATTCGCTGATCTTTTGGATAATAAGGAACAGCACAACCACGAGCCCTGCGAGCGAAACCATCAACGCCTGTTCCTCGCGTCCCGAGTTCTTGAGTACCTGATACACTACCGACACCAAAATCCCTACCGCTGCGATCTGAAAGATTATCGCTACATCCACTGCAATACCACCCTTCTGATATCCTTTTAAAAAAGCGCCACCGCTACCAATATCCCACCCAAAACCCCGAGGCTTCTATAGAGCTTCCTGTTCTTTGGGATAGTCTCGGAGAGGCCCGAAAGCGCCTGATCTATGTATCCAACCGTCATATCTATGCTGTTTAACTGCATCTGTCTATCCAAATACCCAAGCGTTCGTCCGAACGCATGCATGTTTGTGTAATCCTCATCGTTTAGAAAGCCTCGTGGCTTGTTTTCAATGATAGCATGCTCCCAGCATGCATTCACATCCGCAAAGTCTCCGGACATCAGGCTATGTGACAGGGTCCCGAACAATCGTGCAGCGAAGCTATTACCCAACCGTTCCGAGACGTTCTCAGCAGCTACACTTAGAGGCGCTGCCGTAAACGTTATTTCTGAACGCAGGACCAATAACGCCTGCTTAAGTGTATTCAGATCCTCAGCGCGAAAGCCCTCCCTGTATGCAAACCAAAAGCCCGTCGCAGCAGCTGAAGCGCATATAACCGCAATAGCGAACATTTTTATCAGCATAAGCGTTCAAACCCTTCGTCATATATTCCCTCTATAACACCTCTGCCCGTGAGCACCGCAAAGCGTCCAAATATCCCCATATCCAACAGTCGCCTCAATGCAGGCCTTCGTCGGATGTCTTCGATGTTTTTGCCATGCACCGTGCATATCAGCGTGACCCCCGCGTTTACGATATCCTCGACAGCTTCTATATCCCGTTCGCTGCCGAGCTCGTCTATCGCTATGACCTGCGGCGACATCGAACGTAATAGCATCACCATCCCAATATCCTTTGGGCAACCGTCCAACACATCCGTGCGATTACCTACGTCGCATTGCGGTATGCCCTTATAGCAACCCGCGATCTCTGAGCGTTCGTCGACCACACCGACCGTTAGGCTCTTTCTGTCCGACAGTATCCGCACCATGTCCCGCAGCAGTGTCGTCTTGCCGCAGCCCGGCGGTGATATAATCATCGTATTCGGCGGCAGCCCCGACATATACTTTATCAATGGCTCCGCACAACCCTTGATCTGCTTGGCTATCCGGAAGTTGATCGAATTGAACTGCCTGATCGTGACCACCGAGCGTTTGTCTGTAACCACCCTTCCCGTAAGCCCTACACGATGCCCCCCGGGCAGTGTTATGTATCCGCAGGCTATTTCCTCCGCGAATGCGTACATCGAGTAGTCGCTCAATAGCTGAACACTCTGATCGATGTCCGACTGGCTTACGAGTACATCCCCTATCTCGGTTTCCGCGCCGTTTATACGCAGTGTCAGTGACTTGCCGACACGCATTCGGATTTCTTGGATATCCGATGCGAAAGTGATCTGTGATGGCACGCCGCGTAGCAGCTCGTCACGTATACGAACGCTCAGATATCGTGTGACAACATCGTAGGGCTTGTCATTTGTACATTTCATATCCATTAGCCTCCATTGGTTAGATATATGCAACAGAGTTCTTTATCAGAATATATGACAAGCCTGTACGATGTATGCCAACGCGTTTGACCCCAATGTCTGCTAAGTAGAATTTGTTATTCAATTGTATGTTTATATTGCTTGTGATATATTCGATATAAACTGAAGGAAATGAGAAAGGGAATGACCGAACGGACTAATACTATCGGGCATAATGATAAGGAATAACTAAAATGACTAGAAACAAAAACAATCACAAAAAAAGCCGCTAAATAAATTTAGCGGCTTTTCGTATGCGGTTTGATAGACAGAATTCATTATAAGAGAGGTGGCTTACATCTCCCTGCAGGATTTTATATACTCACGACATACCTCATCATTACCGAGTAACGCGTTTGCCGCCGCAATCGTTTGTCTGACAGGTGTGCTCGTCACATCCAATATCGCCGCATCAAGCCCCTTGCTTATGCACATAGCAAGAAACGAGGTGTGTATTCTTTCGCGTTCCGGCAGACCATAGGAAACATTGGACAGTCCACATATCGTTTTTACACCGGGCAGTTCCCTCTTTAGAATCTCCAATGTATCCAAGGCCACCTGCGCGGCGTTCGGCTTTGAAATAAGCGCCTCAACAAGCAGATCGATATATATGTCTCCCGGCTCAAAACCCTTCGCGAGCAGCTTATCCGTGATACGTTTCGCATCTTCTACACGTTCGACGGCACTGCCTGGGATACGTCCGGATGTCATCGGCAGGCACACAAGTCCCGCTCCGTATTCATACGCAGCACATATCAATCTATCGAACTTATCCTCTATAGTGATTGAATTTAATATTAATCTTCCGCCACCGGACATTTCCATGCAATGAATCAAAATTTCCGGATCCGGTGAATCTGGCATGATCCCGGACTGGCTGTGTTCCGTCACCAATCCCACAAGCCGGCGCATATATTCAAGTTCCTCGTCCGCGAACAGTGCCGTATTGATGTCCATATAACACGCGCCACACTCAGCCTGATGCCTGATAACGTCGATGATATAGCGTTCATCATGCTCCCTTAGTGCATTAAATATCCGCGGTATTGAGCTGTTTAGGGTTTGGCCTATCGTAATCAAGACAGATAATCGGATAGCTTTCGCGTGATCTCATGTTCCGAGAATGACGCGCATTGTTTTATCGCGCTGTGTATGGCCTTCGCATTAGACGAGCCGTGTGCCTTTACCACGAGTGCGTTCAATCCCAAGAACGGTGCTCCGCCGACCTCTGTGTAGTCGAAGCGTTTCTTTACGTTCGCGAACGCTCCCTTCGCGAGCATTGCGCCTACCTTGGACGCAAACGATGACATCAGCTCATCCTTGATGATCGATAGCAGGGATTTCGCAAGCCCTTCTGTGTACTTGAGTACCACATTACCCACAAATGCATCGCACACCACCACATCTGCCTTTCCCGCCGGCACATCCCTCGCTTCGATATTACCTATAAAATTCAGCCCCGAATGCTCAAGCAGCTCATATGCTTCCTTTGTGAGCGCATTGCCCTTCTCCTTCTCGGCCCCTATGTTCAGAAGCCCCACCCTGGGCTTTGCTATCCCAAACATATTCTCCACATAAACCGAAGCGATCTTGCCATACTGCAACAAGTAAGTAGGCTTTGCGTCAACATTCGCGCCGCTGTCCACGAGTAGCGAAAAGCCTTTCTGATGTGGCAGGGCAGTGGCGAGCACCGGGCGTTCTACACCCTTTATACGTCCGACGATCAGCGTTGCACCCGCCAAAAGTGCACCCGTATTACCCGCCGAAACGATCGCGTCGGCTTGTTTATCCTTCAGTAATGCGAGCCCCTTCATCATCGAGCTGTTCTTTTTATGCTTAACAGCCTGTGTCGGTGCTTCATCCATAGTAACTATCTCCGGTGCGTCCACGATCTCCACGCGACGTGTATCATATCCGGCGTGCTTATTCAGCTCGGCCTTGATTGCATCCGTCTTTCCGCAGAGAATGATACTAACCCTCTGATCCTCCAGAGACTTTATCGCACCCGCAACGATTTCCTGTGGGGCGTTGTCCCCGCCCATTGCATCCACTACTATTTTCATACAGACCTCCTTGTAAAGCTTGCTTGTACTATTTATTCGTGTTATAAATGTTAATATGAAAAATACTAATAAAAGGGTGACCATTATCAACTTCAGACAAGCATTAAAAGACAAACAGCCGTTATTCTTCGACGGATCGATGGGATATATGCTTCAAACACGCGGCTTAAAGACCGGCGAACTGCCCGAGCGCATGAATATCGAACACGGTGATATCGTACAGGAGATACACGCCGAATATATCAACGCGGGCTCAGATATCATTACCGTAAATAGCTTCGGTGCGTTCGATTTCAAATATAACGATCTCGAGGACATCATCGCGGCTGCCGTAAACAACGTCAAAAGTGCCGTTCGGGAACATAAAGCCTTTATCGCATTCGACATAGGCCCCACGGGCAAGCTACTCGCGCCGATGGGCGATTTGAGCTTTGACGATTGCCTCTCGATATACAGAAGGACCGCCTCTATTGCGGCCAAAAACGGCGTAGACCTATTCATCATCGAGACTATGTCCGATCTGTATGAGATCAAGGCCGCTATCATCGCCGCGAAGGAAACGGGTCTGCCCATCGTATGTACCGCTACATTTGACAAGACTGGCCACACGCTCACAGGTGCCGATCCTAAATGCGTAAGTACGTTGGTATGCAGCCTCGGCGTTGATGTAGTTGGCGTAAACTGTGGTTACGGTCCAGAGGTCACATTGGGTTTTATCGACGAGTTTCTTAGCTTCGCGCCTGTACGCGTGCTCTGTCAGCCCAACGCAGGACTACCCGAGATGATCGATGGCAAGGCCGTATACAGCTGCAGCCCCGAGGAATACGCCTCGCTGATGCTGCGCATATACGAAAAGGGTGTATCGGTCTTGGGCGGCTGCTGCGGTACAACACCCGCTCATATCAAGGCCATGACGGACGCGATAAAGCAGCATAACAATGCCCCCACAACCCCGTCCCGCGATCTGTTCGCACGTACGATATGCTCATATTCGCAGAGTCTGACACTCGGTGCGGATGCATCAAGTCCTGAGTCCTTTACAGTAGGATGCATACATGTCGAGCCCGACGCGGATCCATACGACATCCTCGACGAAGCGATGGAGTATGTCGACGACGAGGTGGATATCATTGAGCTGTGCTTTGGCGGCATCGAAGTGGACACAAGCTTTGTATCCGATATCGTCCAGACCGTGCAATCCGCCGTAAAGACCCCTCTGTCCATATCTACCGACAACGCCGATGTCGCCGAAAGGGCTCTACTCGTATATAATGGGCGGCCGCTTGTAAATCTGTTCGGTTTAAACGGACAGGCTCGTGACACTATACAAGGCATCGCGGTAAAATACGGCGCACTGACCTCCGATTACGACAACTCAAACAAAACCGGGACAGTAAAATGTATTATGTAATTGTTTTATCTATTATATTTTTGTTTTTATATATCGGTATGTTATATAAACGCCTGATCAAAAGGTATTCGAGGGTCGAACAATACTTTCACGAACTCGAAACTGCGTTAATGGATTGCTATCACGTGCTTTTAACGGAAAGCTCAGAAATAAGAGCCGAGATTAATGATATCATCGAAGCGTCGGGCATACTCGGTAACGAGGTACCCTCTATAGAGCAATCCCTTTCGGTAGGTATAAAATGCTCCCGTCTTTTGGAACGGGAGCAAGGTTTAGGAACGATATTCAATAAAACGACAGAAGAAAAATATGCGGCTGTAAAAGCTGCCGCTCTGCCGTATAACGAAGCGGTCAAAAACTACCACGCCATCCTCACAGGCCCGACATATGCGTTTATAGCGCGTATAACAGGCCTTGCGGTGATGCGTATCTTTGAAACGGATTAAGCTTCGGTTGTGTCTTCGCTATCCGAGCAACCGCAACCACAGCTTTCGCCGTCCGGCGAGCAGGTTTCGCAGTCATCGTCGTCACACCAGCATTCGTCGTCTGTGTACCAGTAATTGTTTCTGTTGCGCAGCCAGTCGATGAACTTAATAGCAAAATATACTGCAACAGCAGCCATTACCACAGCCCCTATGACCATCGCCATGACGGTTAATGGGCTTTTGTCTTTTTTGCGAAGCTTTTGCATACGGTGCTTCAGATCATCCAGGCGCAACTCGTCCAATAAATTCATTTTCATACCTACCTTTACTTAAGATTTTACACCCGAGCTTCGTACAGGAAAGGGTGTAATGTTATAGCGGTTATTCCTGATGTGGTCATTGTATTCGATATAAGCCTTTTTCATTATCTGCTTTTCGTCTTGAAACTTCAGCAGATGAAAAGCCTCATGCTGCTTATAAAACCCGATGTCAGAAAAGTACTCTTCAATTTGAGGCTTGCAAAAAAAGGAATCCGTCGTCATCAGATACCAATGCACGGTCTTTAATACCGTATCATCCGAGATACCAAACGTATACTGTGTCTTGCCCAGATATCCCAAGATGCGTCCGTTTACGGATGCCTCTTCGGACACCTCGCGAACGGCTGTTTCCTTATATGACTCGCCGGGTTCGTTCGTACCCTTCGGCAATACCCATCCGACATACCGCCTGTTCTGATTTTTATAAAGCAACAGGACCTTGCCCCGAAAAATTACCACACCCCCACAGCTTGTAGTTTCCATTTTGTATAACCTCCATCGCCCCCAATTATATACTCTGAAGAAAATATTTTCAAGTACTGCGGATTTGTTCCATATACCTACCTTATAAACGCTGCCGAGCATGCCGACCTTTAAACGGCGAGCGTTTCAGGTGTGCGTTTATTTTTTTAAATCCGGTGATATACAGATATACCGTAAAAGCTACAAATGCGACCATCAGGTACATAAACTGTGACAGCAATATAAAGTCATATACGCCGTGCAGCAAGTACGGAACCACAAACGAGCTTACGATATAACGCAGTTGTTTTTCGGGTTCGAAGCGCGCCATAGAGAAATAGTAACCCATAGCAACACCGAACAGACCATGGCCCGGCACCGAAAAGAATGCGCGGGAGATAGCTGTCTCGAGGCCTCCGATATTCGGGTTAAATACATACATGACGTTTTCCACACCCGCGAAACCCAACGATATGAACACAGCGTATACGATGCCGTCGAAATGTTCGTTATATTCCCTATTTTTCCAGACCAGGAAATATAACAGTATCCATTTATAAGCCTCCTCTACCAAGGATGCCACAGCGAACGAGGAATAAAAAGCCTCGCCCAAGACCCCTGTGATAGGTATAAATGCAGTCACAAAATGCTCGGTCTGCACGATAGGGGCCGTCAGGATGCCTCCGTAAAGCACGCCCGTGATTAATAATCTCACGGGTTCTTTTTCGTATTTGTCGCGGATAT
>CAZUNC010000068.1:0-11354 GCA_964621475.1 uncultured Defluviitaleaceae bacterium
TAGACAGCATGGCAGGGCGTGTCGAATTTAATAACAAGAAGCTCCTTGACGGTTCCTATTCAACTAACAGTGTACATCTTCAAATAGGTGCCAACGCCGGACAAAGCATAAGCTTTAATATAGGCGGTATGAATGCCACCAGTTTAGGTCTTAACGGTCTAAATGTGGACGTTGCAGCCGGCTCAGCTATTTCCGCAACCATCAGCACGGTAAATACCGCCGTTAACTCCGTCGCAAACGAACGTGCAAAGCTCGGTGCCGTCCAGAACCGCTTGAATTACACAATCAAGAGCTTGGATATCGCATCGGAGAACCTCTCTGCATCGGAATCCCGTATT
Source organism: uncultured Defluviitaleaceae bacterium (assembly GCA_964621475.1). Taxonomy (GTDB): domain Bacteria; phylum Bacillota; class Clostridia; order Lachnospirales; family WQUN01; genus CAYURR01. Next base: position 339 of record CAZUNC010000068.1, read on the forward strand.
CGCGATACGGACATGGCTAAGGAAATGATGAACCTCACAAAGGCCAACGTATTGCAGCAGGCAGCGACCTCTATGCTGTCTCAGGCAAACCAAGCACCACAGAACGTTTTACAATTATTAAGATAATCATCTATAAAGACTATAACCGCATAAACAAAGCCATGAACAAGGGTTCCCCTTTATTCATGGCTTTTTACATTCCCATCTGTTATACTTTTCTTAGTATCATTCATATTACTCATACTCAAGGGGGATATTTATCTATGATCAAACGCAAGGACGAACTTCCGATCACTGTAAACGAAAAAATGCGAGGCGGCGACGGTAGTGTCACACTGGCTGCCATGCTTACGCCCGATGAAATGTATAACAAAGGCCGCGTATTCTCGACACTGTCGTTACAGCCGGGTTGCTCGATCGGATACCATGTGCATGAAAACGAAATGGAGACTTTTTACATAGTCAAGGGCACCTGCGAATTCGACGACAACGGCACACAGACATATACATTAACAGCGGGTGATGTCGCATACACCGCGGCAGGTAACGGTCACAGCGTCCGAAACACGGGTACGGACGAGCTATTAATGATCGCACTGATCCTTTTTAACGCCTAATCTATAATTATCGGTTCCGCCACATCGTTCGGGGTCCCATTCGTTTGGGACCCTGTTCCGTTTGGTGCGTTCCCATTATACTCCGGGACCGGTGTAGGTGTCGGACGCGGCGTGGATAAGGGTGCCGCTCCGGAATCCCCGTTAACCGGATCAAATACATCGGTAGTAGGCCCATCCGGTGCATGCAACACACCGTTTTCGTCTATATATATCTCCGAATCGATATTAGGCAGCTGGTCGATCGCATTGGGACCATGGTAATAACATTCTGAGCCGTTATACACAGACGACGGTATTTGATATGTCCTATCCGTTACATGCGCATCATCTACAACCACACCTATGACCGTTGCTATCGAGCTTGAAGGACAGTAACTGCCGGCCTTCATGCCCGTGGTCTGATCGATCTTTATAGAGACATGCACATCACAATAGTCCGTCGGCTGATCACCCGACGCGAATATGTCCGTCCGGACCATATTACCCCGCGCGTCATTTCTGCATAGATCGGTCGCAAGCTTGCTGACCGCGAAATCACCATAGGAGCCTGTACATACCGACGCGGATACAATCCCCTCGGGCTTCTCAAACTCCTTGATATCCAAGTCTGCATGGATGCGTTCCATGATACGCCCCCACATATTTGTATGGAAGCTTTGATTTTTGCTGTCCATTTCCTTTGAGTAGTCATATCCGGTCCATATCGAGGCCACGTAATACGGTGTAAAGCCTGTAAATGTCAAGTCCTTTGAATCCGTGGTCGTACCCGTTTTACCAGATACCGGCATGGCAGAGTCCTTAAACGCGGCCTTACCGCCCGTACCCTTCGGGTCTCTGATAACGCCTACCATCATATCCGTGAGTAAGTACGCCGATGTCTTCTTGAGTACCTGCCGCCTCTCGGGCACACTCTCGAGCAACAGATTCCCATCATGATCCAACACCTTTGTATACAGTATCGGCTCTACATATTCGCCGCCGTTTGCAATCGTTCCCATCGCAGCCGCAAGCTCTATCTGCTTCACACCGTCTGTGAGACCACCTAACGCCGTAGACGGACCTATATCCGAAAATACCATCCCGTTTCTGGTGTCCTTGTCCACGAGAGTCTTAAACCCGAAATTCTTTAAATAATCAAACGATACCTCAAGACCTGTGTGCAGCATATTTTTAACCGAGAGGATGTTCATAGATTCGATGATACCCCTGCGGACAGTCTGCGCGCCCTTGTATGAGGCCCCCCACCAGTTTCTGAATTCCTTGCCGCCGTATGAAAACGGCTCGTCGATGATGATCGTGGACGGTGTCACTAAGCCCAAATCAATAGCTGGTGCATAGCTTGCGAGCACCTTAAATACCGAACCGGGGCCGCGCTCGGAATCCACTGCACGGTTCAGCAGACGGTCAGCGGTCTTATCTCCGCGTCCGCCGGACATCGCCTTTACCTCGCCCGTGTGATAATCGATTATGATAAACCCGGCCTGCGGCTGCGGTATCGCAAACGAACGCTCACCGGTGATCACGTCATCGGTCTTTAACAAATCATTGCGCCATTTCTGGATCTGCGGCTCCACGTCCTCCTGCTTCGCAACGACGGTTTTCTTGCTGTAGTTCTCAAGCTTACCTGTCACGCCGTTCTTCACGGACAACAAGTATTGTACCTCTATCTCATACAGTTCCTCCGGATAATTCTCGTCGTTATTGATGACATCGTCGATGATCCCCTGCATCTCCATATCCTGCGTCGAGTAAATCTGTAAGCCCCAGTTATATATCCTATACGAGGCCTCCGCCGCCGATATCAGGTACTTGTCCTGCAGGTCTGTTGATATCTGCGCGACCAGCGCATCCGTAAAGTAATCATGGATCGACGCGTCGCCCTCGATGCTCGCACCCTTAATGATGCGGTCGTACACCTGATCCGCATATGCCTCGTCGTATTCCTCTTGGGTGATCATCTCGAGCCTCAGCATATTCTTTAATATCGCTGTCTGGCGTTCGCGGTTAGCCTCCGGGTTTACATCGGGGGCATATTTAAGCGGATACTGCGTGATACTCGCGATAACCGCAGCCTCCGACAACGTAAGCTTCGATACGTCCTTGTCGAAATAGTTCTTAGAAGCGGTCTGTATGCCGTAATATCCGTGTGCTAAGTTGATGGTATTCAAATAGACCTCTAAGATGTGGTCCTTGGCACGCTTCTTGTCACCGTAGTTTTCGGGCTTCTCGAGCTCCTTTTCGTACTGTACAGCCATGTACTGCTCCTGAAGCTTCGTCACAAAGGAATTGCGCGCGAGCTTGCGCACATTATTCTTTATGAGCTGCTGCGTGATCGTACTCGCGCCCTCCATCCGACCACCCTTGGAGCCCAATACCGTTACGACTGCACGTACCATGCCCTTAAAGTCAATGCCGTTATGCGTATAGAAACGCTCGTCTTCTATCGCGACAAATGCATCCTTTACATACTGCGGGATCTGGTCGATATTGACATAGATGCGGTTTTCCTCACCCTTTAAACGGTCGAGCTCCGCTCCGGTCTTGTCCGAATATATCACCGAGGTATAGATATTAGGCTGTACTGAAACGCTGACCTGCGGTGCATTCTTGATGATGCCCATGTAAAAACCTGCGCCCGCACCGACAGCCGCAAAGCCTCCGACCAACACGACCGCTAATAGTACTCTGAATACGATGATCCCGACCTTGTTCTTTACACGCTGGCCCGTCGAATTGCGTCGCTGGACGAGCCTTTTTGTGTTTTCCTGCGAATAATCCATTTTTATATCTCCCTGAGTTTATTCATTGTAAATGTATCCAATGTCTATTATAAATCCAATCCCCACACGCGTCAAATTCTAAGGATGCATTCCGTATCCGAGGTATGTGTATCCATCCGGTCAACACATCCATATTTTTTAAAATATTATGTTGACATATTATTTTATGTAGCGTATATATATATCATCTGTATTGGCCATATGGTATTATATTTTGAGGAGGTATGATCTATGAAGCAACCTACAGATACACTTACAGGACTGATCTCGGGTGTAGAGCTGCAGTCAGACATCGATGCGCTGATCGAAAAGGAACAGGAATTCAGCTTTCTGATGCTGGACATCGATTCACTTATGCGCATCAACACAGAATTTGGCAATGCCGTTGGAGACGAGGTGTTCCTGTTGATCGCGGATAAAATAAGGGCCCTCTTCGCGGAACCCTGCCGTTCCTACCGCGACACACGCGATCAGTTCGATGTGCTGCTGCCGGGCTATACAAAAGAGGAAGCCTTCCTTTTAGCCGAGACATTACGCAAGGCTGTCTGCGAAACAGACTTAGGCCACAAGGATCTGAACCAGACCATCAGCATCGGTATATCATCCTATCCAGACGACGGCAACCGCACCGCCGAGATCATACGTATGGCGGACGGCGCTCTGATACGCGCGAAGAAAACAGGGCGCAATCGCGTATGCCTCGCACGCGAGGAAAAGATGGTCCCGAAGACGAGCCATTACACGCTCTTTCAGCTCGAAAAGCTCACCGAGACCGCCAAGCGGATGTCTGTTGGTGAGGCCGTGCTGCTACGCGAGGCACTCGACGACCTGATCAGAAAATACGATGTTTAATTTTGTTTTGGGTATACAGAACTACGAGCCTGACAGATACACGCTCGTGACAAGGCAAGCTGTCCGAGCCGTCATATTTAACGACGGAAAGCTGCTGATGATACACACAAACAGAGGGGATTATAAGTTTCCGGGTGGTGGTGTAGATGAGGGTGAGGACTTTGCTACGGCATTAAAACGTGAGGTCTCCGAGGAGAGCGGATATGAGCTGATGTCTGCTGGGGAAAAGCTCGGGGTAGTAACGCAAAGAAACATCGATATAAAGAATGAGAACGGCGTTTTTGAAATGTATTCTCATTATTTTCTGTGTGGGATCACCGATAAGCTTGATGATCAACAATTAGACGACTACGAAAGGGAGCAGGAGTTCTCTCCGGTTTGGATTTCTGTAAGCGATGCGATATCCGCGAACGAGGCTGTGTTTAATTCTGGCTCCGGGGTAATAAACAGTTGGGTTGAACGCGAGCTGCTTGTGTTAAGATATATGTCGGAGGGTAATAGGACTTCAGAAAACAAAACCATTACCACGGATTAACACGGATATAAATGAATTTACACGGATAACCACTTCCTGTGTGGTTTTATCCGTGTAAATTCGTTTAGAAGTAAATGTGGGTCGTTATACAATCAAATACTCTTTAATGCCGCCAACACCTCTTTATACTCCGCATCGAGCGCCTCCCTGTCCGCATTCTTAGCGGACATCTCGGCGACGATGCGGCTCAGCCTGAGTTCGAGCACGAGCTTATCTGGTTTGGGCTGATTAGCCGACATGTTTTGCTCCTGTTTGAGCTTTTTATCATATTCCTCCAAGCTCCCGTCAAATGCGCGGAGCTTTTTATTTTCCACAATCAAAAGCCTGTTTGTGACATTATTTATAAACGCGCGATCATGCGAGACCAACAGGACCACTCCCTCATATTCATGCAGGATGCCCTGTATCGCTTCGATCGATGCCATGTCCAAGAAATTGGTCGGCTCATCCAACAGCAGCATGTTAGCGGTCGATAACACGAGCTTTGCGAGCGAGAGCTTCATGCGCTCTCCGCCGCTTAAGACCTCTGCTTTTTTATATACATCATCACCGCGAAATAGTAGCCTCGCGAGTACGCTACGCACCGTCCCTTCCCTTTGCACACTGTCACGCATCGCGTTTTGTAATACTGTCTGTTGTAGATCGAGTTCCTCAAATCCCTGATGCAGATATCCGAGCTTTAGCTTCGGTGCTGCGGTGATGCTGCTGTGCATGTTTACGATCAGGTTCAGCAGCGTAGTCTTGCCCGCTCCGTTTTCGCCAATCAGCGCGGTCTTCGTATGGTTTTGGATTGCAAACTCAGCGTTGTCGAAGATAATATTAGTGCCGTAGCCGAAGCGGATATCCTTACCCGACAACACCTGCTTACCCTGTGGCGGGTCCGTAAGCGAGAAGTCTATTTTGATCTTTACTTCCTGTCGCGGCTTTTCCTTTACCTCCATGCGATCCAAGCGGCCCTCGACTACCTTTGCTGCCTTCGCGAGGCCCTGCTGCTTGCCACCAAAGGATTTACGCGCGCTTGTAAACTCCCTGGCCTTTAGCTCACTACTCGATTTGCCCTTCGGCTTTTTGCCTGCCGCTTCGGACTGCTGCTTCTTATCACGCATGACCTTTTCGAGTCGGTGCCGCTCGCCTTGGTATTGCTCGTATTCAAACTCCGCTCTTTGAAGCTCCGCCTCCATCTGCTCCGCATAAGCTGAGTAGTTGCCCGGAAACATCCGCACAGACGTATCCTTTATCTCCACGATACTCGTACACAGGCTATCCAACAGATCCCGGTCATGGCTGATGATCACCAAGCTCTCCTGCTGTGAGAGCTTTTGCTTTAGCAGCTCTATACCCTTGTAATCCAGGTTTGCGGTGGGCTCATCAGCTAACAGTAGCAGCTTACCACTCGTAAACGCGTTTGCGAGCTTGAGCTTTGTACGTTCACCACCGCTTAAGCCCTCCCTGTCAGTCTTACCTACAAGATTGAACTCGCTGATCAACTGCCCGTCCGTATATGTGTTTTCGGCAGCCTCTTCGCTTTTTATCTGATCCGACAGCTGCTTCGCATACGCGGTATCGCAATACATCTTACATATACCCTCGTCGGGCTCAATCACCCCGCCGATGATATTCATCAGCGTAGTCTTTCCAGCGCCGTTTCTGCCCACTATGCCAATACGGTCACCTGCATATATCTTGAGCTCGGGCAGTCTAAATACCAATCTGTCTCCGAAATATTTCACGACATTATATAGTTCGGCTAAAATCAAAAAAATCCCTCCGTTTGCGCTTAGAATAAATAAACTTCAAGCGTCGGAGGGAAAATATATATTTATATTATCCACACAAAAAAGACACCGATATAGAACCGGCATATTTATCCGCTATCCGACGCAAATGGGCACACTATCCCCGTAAACACGGTGCATGCCATCTGTACAAGGGAATTAAACCCCTAAGTCGAAATTAGCGAATATTTTCCATCTGAATACCTTACCCTTTCGTAGTATGAAATGCATTGTACACTATCGTAGGAAAAAGTCAAAGGATTTTTATTGAGGTTAATAAAATCCTATAGTATATTTAACGAGCATTTACTTATGAGGGGGAAACCAAATGGACGAGCTATATTTAATGGCGAGGGGCGCAAATAAACGGTTCCCAAAGGGTAACGAGCCGTTTCAATTGGCGACACGTTTATTAGAGGAATGCGGCGAGGTCGCATGCGAAATAAATATATGGGAGGATTCGGGCATCAAGCGCCAGAAGCACGGAGAGCCCAAGAAGGAAAACCTTGCAAACGAGATACGTCAAGCAATGCTCGTATTAGCGCAGATCGCTGTTTATTATAACGTCGAGGACGAGCTCGATGAACGGATAGAGCATTCGTTGAACAAAATGCGTAACGAAGGGCTGATTTAGTAAGAAAAGTGTGGCAATAAAGGGGCTGTTCAAATCCGCGTGCGGTATCGAACAGCCCCTTTTACATCACTACTCTGCGCTCACAAACTGAGCGTCATTTACATCCGGCTAATCCGCTACACAGTCCACGTACGAGTTTCACCGACCGCAAGAACGACACCCGTTGCAATCACACCGATAACACTATCGGTTACCGTTACATCCGTGAGCTGTTCATTGCCGGTGTTTGTGACCACATACAAAAACATCGGGGTCATGCCTTCGGGTAGCTGTGGACCGGGAGGCGTGTTAGCATCGAACCATGTTGCGCCATTATCGACAGATACATATTTAACAATGCTGATTGCTGGAGCAGGGTTTTCCTCACCCATATACCACGCATTATCGGCATCCGACAATGTAACATTGTCAAATCCGGCAGTCACCGTAGCAATATTTTCATGCGCTCCAAGGTTCCAAGGCTTTGTGATAACCCACTCAGCGCTTTCACCGACTACAAATACGCTCAAGTTATCTATAATGCCGTATACACTGTCTGTGACCTCGACATCTGCGAGCGGCACGTTACCTGTGTTTGTGACCACAAACTTAAACATCGGTGAGATGCTTGAGGGAATTGCAGGTCCGGGCGCAGTGTTTGCATCCATCCATGTCGCACCGTTATCGGGTGATATATATTTCTTTATGCTGATGCCCGGTGCGGCCTTAACGCCGTTATAATACGCTGAATCTTGATCAAATACCGGTCCATCAACAGAATCCCCCACTGCTGTTGCGGTATTGACGTGCTGTCCCTGTTGCCATGCATCGGTATAATAGAAGTCCGCGCTTTCACCTACTGCCAATGAAATGTTATTTGCGATAGGACCAAACACATCGTCTGTGATTGCAACATTTATCAAATCATCGGTACCGATATTGATTACAACAAACTTAAACTGTGGAGCTATATTAGATAAAACATCCGGACCTGGTGGAGTATTAGCGTCATACCATGTTAAACCGTTGTCAGGAGATACATACTTTGTAATCTTGATTGCAGGTTCACCGATTTCTATTCCCAGATAGTGCGCAAGGTCGGTGGATGAAACGGTTACCGTACCATAAGTGCCAACAACGCTTGCTTCGTTTTCATGCTCGCCTAAAACCCACGGCTTTACGAGGTTGATGTCAAACGAATCGCCCACACCAAGATAACCCCCAATAGATAAGGGACCATACACACTGTCTGAAACAGACACAAGCGACAGCGGTACATTGCCTGTATTCGTCACAACAAACTTGAACTGCGGTTGTATTGTGGGTGGAATAATCGGTCCCGGTGCGGTTTGCGCATCTATCCAGCTAAGACCATTGTCAGGCGAAACATACTTTTTCACCTCAATATTCGGAATGGAATAGGTTGCGGGATTTGGTGAGATATATACTCCGCTGGTTCCCGATGTCATAGAAAACTTGGTGGTCAAGCTGTACCAGCCGCCGACAAATATTCCGTTTGACAATGATGACGTTTGCCCGATATATAATTCTGTGACAGGGTCGGCTGTATTACCGGGTTCGCCTGTTGTAAGCAGATAACCTGTAAAAAATCCGCCCCCGTTCCAGTCGTTACCGTTCGTGATTAATAAGCCCGCGCCGTCGTTATATCTAGGACCTTGCGGATATGGTATCGCCGGATTTGTGCCGCCGCCGGAGGATGTTATATCACCTGCGACGCTGATGAAGTTTGTTGGTTTTAGACCCCCATGCGGTACAATTGCGCCTCCGCTCTGTGGCTTTAGTTGTCCTTGGTAGCCGTTGTTGGGATTGCCGTCGGTGTCCCATCGCAGGATGAACACATCACCCGCATCACCTGTGATATTGATTTTTTGGCTGAAATTTAATCCACTGGTGATGTTGATGACAAACACCTCGTTAATGCCGTTTTGAGTATTTAACCCGTTAAGGTCAGATGAGTCTACTCCCTCATAACCAGCGGTTGCTGGAAGTACGTTTATTTGCTTGATCGCACTGACTAAATCAGCTTGTAACCCGGCAATAAGAGCGGTTTGGTTTAACGATGAAAGTGCCTGTGTGGGATTATTGTTTACGATAGCTTGCCATGCAGAAAGTGTGTTTGCATTTGTTTTTATAGTACCTGCATAAGCAAAGCTTCCGCTTGTTCTTTCGCTGGCCGCAACACCGTTTATTGCTACGTCACCCAAATAACCTTTAGACGCACTTTGCCAGTTTGCATCCAGGCTGCCATTTGCGAAAAAAAACAGATAATCCGTAAGACTCCCCATATTTATTCCGCCGATTATACTCATTACAATATCCCTCCCTTCGTTTTAATAATTCTTACGATATATTGTATATTAGGAAATGACATATACCGTCTCCTTTCATTATATAAACAATAAACTACGATGTTATAATGACAATATCTCCACACAGCTAAATGTACTTTTTGTATGTCACGGCTTATGTAGATACTGTCATACAATATAGTATGTCCTATGTATCGTAGGTGTGAATCTAATGAAAGCATCCCCGGCGTTATTTCGTCGCGATATGCGCGCAGGATTTTGTCCACGCCGTCCCGCTTCAGATTACCAAGCCTCCACTATTCGGCGGGCTCAGCGATATTCGGGTACACATCATAGTCCGCGTTTATCGCTATGCATGGGAAGTTTGCACTCATATTCGGCGGATTATTATCGAGTAGTAGTTCGTCGAGTAGCTGGTGTTCGAGCTCGCTTAAACATCGTTTAGTTACAAACAGCTGCCAACGCGGCGTTATCCCCACCTCAAGCAACCGCTCCGTTGCGGTGCGTCCCAAGCCAACAATGTCTACATCGGTTTGGGCACCCGGCCATATCCACCATTACACCTATATATGACATATCCCAATGCTTATCCATTTACAGTCCCCCCACCGTTTCGTTGTTTATACTCTTGCTGGGTGAGTCGTTATTCCCTTTGCATAATATATCGAGTTGTACATCATCGACGTTCGGGACAAACCCCATACTCGTATATAACACGATCGCGTTCGTATTGCAGTTATCGGCCATCAGGAAGGCCCGTTTTGCCGATTTTGTTTTTCCAAATGCCAATGCATGGCACATCAGCGCCCTACCTATCCCACGGCCTTGATACTCCGGTCTGACCGCTATCTCACGTATCCATACGACCGTACCCTTTGGACTATCGTGCCCATACAGCGCGACACACAAAATGCCGACAGGCTCTGAGTCTATCCTATACATGAGGACATTACAGTCGTTCACATCGATTGCGATTGCGTTTGCCTCCTGCCCGCTCGCCCATGCCTCTATCCATTCCGGGCTTTCCCCATGAAACTCCCTGCTTTGAAACCTGACCGACCGTGTGATATCGGATGCAACCTGATATTCGTCCGTGCCGATAAAATCTATCACATGACCCGGGCTCAATACCCTTTCAACCTCGTTCGTCTTTGTCAGATCGTTTATCCAATAGTCCTGCAGCTCGCCATAAACCTCACAACCTAATCCGATGAGCCGCTCCTTATACGCCGGGGGTATCATAGTGATCAATGTATCCTCGGGCATACGCGAGATCATTTCAATCAGCGTTTCTATCGCATTCACAGCGAAATGCATATTGTTTATCTGGAATCAAAAAAGGCCGCGGACGAAATCGTCGCAGCCCATACCTAATCTTTTTTTGTCGGTAAAATGGCAACACTAAACCAAGCCCGGCTTAACCGAGCATTTTTCGCCATTATTACCGACGAATCTCGGGGTTTATCCCCTGATTAAGCTCCGCACAACGTCTCGTCGTTATCCATTTGGACGGA
>CAZUNC010000069.1:0-11324 GCA_964621475.1 uncultured Defluviitaleaceae bacterium
CGCGCTCAGCCGGGCATACTTTGAGCTTTCGCGGCAAAGAATATATCATCGAGGAGCTAAAAGAGGATTCGTTCGACAGAGGTATCGATATAGCATTGTTTTCAGCCGGCGGCGACACAAGCAAACGCTTCGCTCCGATAGCAGCTTCAAAGGGTTGTATAGTGGTCGACAACAGCTCAGCGTGGCGTATGGATCCTTCCGTGCCGCTCGTGGTGCCCGAGGTTAACCCCGGCGACATCAACTGGAACCGCGGCATTATCGCGAACCCCAACTGCTCCACGATTCAGGCGGTCGTTGCACTCTATCCGCTGCACAAGGCATACGGCATCAAGCGCATCGTGTACTCGACTTATCAGGCCGTTTCCGGTGCAGGTATCGCGGGTATTAGCGATCTGCAAAACTCCACATCCAATAAATTCCCTCATCCGATAACAGGTAATTGTCTGCCGCACATCGACGTGTTCCTCGACAACGGCTACACCAAGGAAGAGGACAAGATGATAAACGAAACCCGCAAGATCATGCACGAACCCCATCTGAAGATTACCGCGACGACGGTTAGGGTACCTGTGCATTCGGGTCACAGCGAATCGATAAACGTCGAGTTCGAGAAGCCTTATGAGATGAGCGAATTAGTTGAGATCTTAAAGAACGCTCCGGGTGTTGTCGTACAGGACGATCCGAAGAATAATATATATCCGATGCCCATCACAGCAGCCGGTACAGATGAGGTATATGTAGGACGTATCAGGCGTGACGAAAGCGTCGACAGCGGTGTAAACCTATGGGTGGTTGCAGACAATGTCCGCAAAGGTGCCGCAAGCAACGCCGTTCAGATAGCACAACTGCTGCTGAAAAACAAAAACTGAGAAGGAAGCGAGCATGAACAACCTTACGTTACTGACGGATTTTTACCAACTGACCATGATGCAGGGCTACCATTACGCGGACATGGACGATACGATATCGGTATTCGATATGTTCTATCGCTCCAACCCATCGAACAACGGGTATTCGATCGCCGCGGGCCTTGAACAGGTCATTGATTATATAAAGAACTTACGTTTTACCGATCAGGATATAGCGTACTTGGCGTCCCTAAACACCTTTACGGACGCCTTTTTAGCATATCTGAAGGATTTCAAATTTACCGGCGACATACATGCGGTACCCGAGGGTACGGTCGTTTTCCCTTACGAACCGCTCATGCGCGTAAAGGCACCGATCTTTCAAGCACAGTTGATCGAAACCGCGATCTTAAACATCATGAACCATCAGAGCCTGATCGCCACTAAGGCCGCGCGGGTGGTCTGGGCCGCTGCCGGGGATTCGGTGCTCGAGTTCGGTCTCCGTAGGGCACAGGGCCCTGACGCGGGTGTTTACGGTGCACGCGCGTCCATCATTGGCGGCTGTAACTCGACGAGTAATGTATTGGCGGGTCAGATGTTTGGTCTGCCCGTTGTGGGCACACACGCGCATAGCTGGGTTATGAGCTTTCCCGATGAGCTTACAGCGTTTCGCACCTACGCGAAGGTCTTTCCGGACAGCGCGCTTTTACTCGTAGACACCTACGATACACTACGCTCGGGCGTTCCAAATGCGATCAAGGTATTCTCGGAGCTACGTGAGCAGGGCATACATCCCAAGAAATACGGCATTCGCTTAGATAGCGGCGACCTCGCGTATCTATCGAAAAAAGCCCGCCGCATGTTAGACGAGGCAGGCTTTAAGGATGCAGTGATATCGGCATCGAACGATCTGGACGAAACACTGATCGGCGACCTGAAGCTACAGGACGCGAAGGTCAATGTCTGGGGTGTCGGCACACAGCTGATTACCTCACAGAGCTGCCCCGCATTCGGAGGCGTGTACAAGCTCTGCTGCGAGATCATGCCCGACGGCACACAGATACCAAAGATCAAGCTTTCCGAAAGCCCTGAGAAGGTCACAAACCCGGGCATAAAAAAGGTTCTGCGTGTCTACGAAAAGGACACCCGCAAGATTAAGGCCGACTTGATCGCACTGGACGACGAAATCTTTTCGGAAAACGAGAACCTCACAATATTTGATCCGATTGCGACATGGAAGCGCACAACGCTCGAGGCCGGCAGCTTCGAGATACGCGAGCTACTGCAGCCCGTTTTCATAAACGGAAAATGCGTCTATAACTCCCCTTCCGTCGTAGACATCCGCACATACTGCAACGAAGAAAAAGACACCCTCTGGGACGAGCACAAACGATTGACCAACCCGCAGCCCGTATATGTGGACCTTTCGCAAAAGCTCTACGATATGAAGCAACAGATGATAGAAGTGTATAGAAAAAAGAAATAAAAAAAGACTACCACGGATCTTAAGAGATTCAAGAGCGATTTACACGGATTTTTTTATATGGTCTTAAATCCGTGGAAATCCGTTCTTATCCGTGTATATCCGTGGTATTATTTTATCTTTACACTATACTAAACCTGATCCTGTTCTGCATGGTATCCACATCCTCTACGCTTACCCTTACCTTGTCACCAAGGGTATAGGTTTCGTGGCCGAGCTTTTCGGACGGGCAGAGTCCCTCTACTGTATTACCTAATTCAATAAAAATACCCCATTGCGTAATACCAGATACAAAGCCGTCATATTCCTGGCCGACCTTGTCCTGCATGTATTGCGCTTTTTTCATTTTGTCGACCTCGCGCTCCAGTTCCTCTGCCGTGCGTTCGGTTTGGGAGCATTGTCTGCATATCCCGTCCAACGTCTTGTGAAATACCTTGGTCTTTTCTTTAGTAAGTTGATCATTTAGATGCATCGTGATGATGCGGTGTATCTGCAAATCAGGATAGCGGCGAATCGGTGATGTGAAATGGCAATAACATCTTGATGCGAGCCCGAAATGTCCGATGTTTTCCGGTGTATACCGTGCTTGTTTGAGGCTTCTTAGTATTTGGCGGCTCACGATCCCCTCCTCGTTTGTACCCGCGAAGCGGTTCATGACATTATGGAGCATGCGCATACTGTCGCTTTTGTTGCGTGCCTTGTAACCGAAGTCCAAAAGCGTTTCCGCGAGGCCCTGCAGCTTCTCTGCGTCCGGTTCCTCATGGGTACGGTATACAAATGGGGTCTTTAGTTCAGTATAATTCTCGGCTACGGTCTCGTTACAAAGGATCATGAATTCCTCGATGATACCTGTTGCGGTGTTACGCTCGTGCGGTTTTATGTCTATGACCTTGCCCATCTCGTCTATTACCATCTTGGATTCCGGTAGGTCGAATTCTATCGCGCCACGTTTTAGGCGTTTTTGACGCAGTATCTCATACAGCCTACGCATCGTGAGCAGCATATCCGCATATGGCTTGTATGCGGACATCACGGCATCATCACGCACATCCGCGTTGTTCATGTCCAGTGTTTTCTGTACATCCGTGTATGTCATGCGTTTATTTACCTTTATAACCGCTCGGAATACCTCGGACGATACCACATGCCCGCGTTTGTCGACCTCCATCATACAGGACAGCGACAGGCGGTCCACGCCCTCATTCAACGAGCAAATCCCGTTAGACAGTATCGGAGGCAACATCGGTATGACACGGTCCGCTAGGTATATGCTTGTCCCACGTCTGAGCGCGTGCTCGTCGAGAGCGGTGTGTTCCCTCACATAATAAGACACATCCGCTATATGCACGCCGAGGATATAATGTCCGCGCTCGTTTACGGATATGGTCACAGCATCGTCGATGTCCTTTGTGTCCTCGCCGTCTATCGTCACGGTCACGAGATCCCTGATATCCCTGCGCCCGTCTATATCACGTTCGCTTACACTCGTGGGTACGGAGCCGAGCTCCCCATTTACATCATCCGGAAACTCTGTCGGCACATCGTATTTCCGCACGATGCTCATTACATCGACACCCAGATCCCCCCGAGCGCCCAACACCTCTATGATCCGACAATCAATTAATATATTACTCTTCTTAGAGTATATCGGCGTAACGACGACCTTACTGCTGTCCGGTATCTGATCGATTACGCCCTCCTTACGCATATTTGTAAGGGATCTCGCGGATACATACATCATGTCCGTGAATTGCTTGTCGTCCGGTACGAATAGGCCCTCAGCGTCTTTGTTATAAAACGTACCCACTACGGTCTTAAAGCCGCGCTCGATGATCTTTACGATGCTGCCCTGCGGCCTCCTGTCACGGTGTCTACCGTCACGGTTACCTTGCAGGCGAAACAAGACCTTGTCCCCATGCATCGCTCCATTCGTATCCTCCTCGGCCACGAACAGATCCTCCTTGAACTCCTCACACCTTATAAAGCCGAAGCCCCGAGCGTTCGCACAAAAGCTACCCGTGAACTCGCTTCGCGGGCGAGGCTTGTGTGTACGTTGTTTATTTTGTTTATTTCCTCTCTTTGGTTTCATTCTTCTCCTCTTTTTTCACATTAGCTAACGAAAAAGGGACATGCAACCGATCGTTGCTTGTCCCCCTCTATTATCTAAACCCTACATAATCCGTACGTTTATCTCAATACAGCCAAAACAAGCGAAAATACAAAGAAAATGGCTGCACCGATCTTGGTGTATTTCTCCAGTGTTCCTTCCATTGAGCGGCCTTTATTTTTATCCCAATATGAATCAGTGGCATTACCCATGCCCGAAATGCTACCCAGACCCGTCGAGCGCTTCTTTTGCAGCAATATGACAGCCATCAGGGCTACGCAGCCAAGCAGGTATATAACGCTCAATATAATGTAGAGAATACTCACAAATACCACTCCTAACGATTTATTCACCGCGCAATTCTACCAAAACATTTCCCGCTTGTCAAACACTTAATAATCATTAATCATAATATGATATAATCGAAAAAAGGCGGTATAGGTATCATTTATATAGAGGAGGAAATATCATGCCAAAGAAATACCAGGCTTGTGCCCCTGCAACGATTCCCATTGGTGCGGATGCGTTTGCAGCTACCAAGACAACGACAATCCATTGGCTCGGCAATGCCGGCGAACTGATTAACTGCCGCGGCACATGTATAATGCTCGACCCATTACTGATGGGGTTTGACATGCCGCTCTTGATTGATATCCCCATTACCCCCGAGCAGGTCCTTCATTTGGATGCGGTTCTTATTACCCATTGTGACGGGGATCATTACGACCCCGGCACATGTAAGGCACTGAGCAAGGTATGTCCATCCTATCACTCAACACAATATGTATCAGAGCTAATGAGGGACGTACAACTAAATAGCTTCGGACATAACATCGGAGAAACCTTTAATATAGGAGAAATATCTATAACCCTAACCCCAGCCGATCACGCCTGGCAAAATGACTTTCCACCCCAATCGCGCGCGTTTCAGTTTGAAGACTGCTGTGGATTTTGGATTGAAACGCCCGACGGGATCATATGGGCACCGGGGGATTCACGGCTGCTACCGCAGCAGCTTACGATGCCTGTCCCGGATGCTATCCTTTTCGACTTTTCCGATAACTCGTGGCATATAGGCTTGGAGGGTGCAATCAAATTGGCCAATGCATATCCGCACACACCGTTATTGCTATACCATTGGGGCAGCGTAGATGCACCGGATATGGACCCCTTTAACGCGGACCCCGAACAGCTTAACGGGCGTATAGATAATCCCGATCGTATTCATGTTTTGGCTCCCGGAGAACCTTATATACTGCGTAAAGCCACGCTTCAAAATGAAATGAATAGGTGCTATAATGATTCACATAAATAATGCGGGGGGTATTTTCATGGCAAGTAATGTACAGCAGACTTCATTTCCGCGCACCATGGTAGGCGGTGTATCGCTGCCGAGAATGATCATCGGCTCCAACTGGATGCTGGGTTTTTCACACAGGGGCTCGGCTGCGGATAACATGATATCGAAACGCAACGACAACAGGGAGGCCATCGCGGAAATCATCGAGGCGTACCTCCAATACGACATTAACGCAATAATGGGTCTGGTAGCACAGCGCCCGGTCATGGCCGAGGCCGCAAAGTTAGCCGAGGACCGCACAGGCAAGCAGGTCATTCTGATCGACACGCCGATATTAAACGTGGACAACAACGCGGACGCATACAAAGAAGCCGAAGCCACCATCAAGCAGAGTAAGGCCATGGGTTCTACATTCTGTTTCCCGCATCATTCGAGCGCAGAGCAGCTCGTATGCAAGAACACACACACGATGGACCGTCTACCCGATTATCTGTCCTTGATCAGGGAAAACGGTATGGTACCGGGCCTGAGTGCACACATGCCCGAGCTGATCGTCTACTCTGACGAACAGGGCTACGACGTAGAGACATATATCCAGATATACAACTGCATGGGCTTTTTGATGCAGGTCGAGATCGAATACATACACAAGGTCATCTGGGCCGCCAAAAAGCCTGTCATGACAATCAAATCCATGGCTGCCGGACGTGTTACCCCGTTCGTGGGCCTCACCTTCTCATACGCTACACTGCGTGACTGTGACATGGTCACATTGGGTGCGTTCACACCCGAGGAGGTACACGAGGACGTTGAAATAGCCCTGGCAGCGATCGAGCGCCGCCCACCGGATACCGAGGGCCGCAACAGCCCGAACAAGACCGCGATCATGAGGGACTAAGGCATGTATATATTATCCGTCGATCAAGGCACCACATCCACGCGCGCGATACTCTTTGACCGTACGGGCGCCCTCGTCGCGCAGAGCCAGATGCCACACAAGCAAATCCTATCCCCAGAGGGGCATGTCTCACACGATGCGGAGGAGATATTCGACAATGTCGTGACGGTCTGCAAATCCGCATTGATAAACGCAGGCACGGATATTTCGCAAGTCGCTGCGATAGGCCTGACCAATCAGCGTGAGACATTGGTTGCCTGGGACAAGGAAACGGGCAAACCGATATGCCCCGCGATCGTATGGCAGTGCCGACGCACAGCCGACATCTGCAAACAAATGAAGGATGACGGCATGGAAACCCCCGTGCGCAATAAAACAGGGCTTGTCGTTGACCCCTATTTCTCCGCCACAAAAATAAAGTGGATAAAGGATCATTACCCCGACAAGCCCTTTTTGGCCGGTACTATTGACAGTTATCTGATATACCGCCTCACGGGCGGCAAGATGCATGTGACGGACTATACAAACGCGTCGCGCACGATGTTATTTAACATCAACACATTGCGTTGGGACGATGAACTGCTAAAATATTTCGACATTGATGAGAACATATTGCCGCAGGTCGTACCGTCTTCGGGTATCATCGCGCACACTCACAAGGACATATTCGGCGTTTCCGTGCCTATATCCGGTGTTGCGGGCGATCAACATGCCGCGTTATTCGGACAGACATGCTTCATGCCCGGTGATATGAAAAATACATTCGGCACAGGCTGCTTTATTCTAAAGAATATCGGTTCACAGCCAATCATATCCGAAAACAGGCTGCTCACAACGATAGCTTGGCATATCGGTGGTAAAACGACCTACGCACTCGAGGGCAGCATCATGAGCGCGGGCGCGGCCGTCGAATGGCTCGTTCGCGAGCTGCAGATCGTCGCTGATGTACATGAGCTCAACGACATCTGCAACAATACCCCATCGACCGCGGGTGTATATTTTGTGCCCGCATTTACAGGTCTCGGCGCTCCATACTGGGATATGTACGCGAGGGGTACGATCTGCGGCATGACGCTGTCTACGAACCGGCACCATATCGTACGCGCAATCATGGAGGCTATCGCATTCCAATCCCGAGACGTAATTGAAACCATGGACAGGGACACTGATGTAGGCATCACGAAGCTACGCGTCGACGGCGGCATCAGCCGTTCGGCATTTGCCATGCAGTTCCAATCCGATATATTAAACATACCGGTCGAACGTCCGCGTATTACGGAGACAACTGCGTTAGGCGCGGCTTATCTAGCGGGGCTCGGTGTGGGTTTCTACGAATCTACCGATGCGATCGTCAGGCAACGTGAGATCGATGCGATCTATAACCCAGCGATGTCACGCGATCAAAGTGATCAATGTTACAAAAACTGGCTCAAGGCCGTTGAGCGCGCAAAGGGCTGGGCTAACGAATAATCTTTCTCATGCGTAATATAGCCTGATATTGATATCGTAACCCGTCTCGGTCTGCGATATGTCAAACGAGTTCTTAACACCCGCGCTCATCATCATATTTAGCGCTTCCTTAACCGTATTCGTAAAGATGCGGATATCCCGGATATAATTCTTCTCCCGCCCGTTATTACGGCGGGAGTTTTGTTTTTCATAGATCGTTTCTACAAGCTCCTCTGTCTTCGCGACGGTCATGCCGTTTGCGATAACCCTCTGCAGCACAGCAAGCATGTCCTCCTCCTGTGTGAGCCTCAATAACGCCCGTCCATGCCGCTCGGTTAGGTTGTTTTCTATAAGCACACGCTGAACCGATTTCGGCAGCTTTAATATCCTGAGCTTGTTTGCAACCGTGGACTGGTTTTTACCTACACGCCGCGCCACCTCCTCCTGGGTGAAGCTGTAGTCGTTGATGAGGTTTTGCAGCCCCTCTGCCTCCTCGAGAAAGTTTAGGTTTTGCCGTTGAATATTTTCAATAATCGCCAGTATTGCGCTCTCCTGATCCGTGATATTTACAACAAGCGCCGGTATAGTCAATAATCCCGCGATCTTTGATGCACGCAAGCGCCTCTCACCAGCCACAAGCTCATAGCTGCGCCCGTTTATAAGCCTGACACTGATCGGCTGAAGCACCCCATACTCCTGTATCGATACCGCAAGTTCCTCGAGGCTCTCACGCTCAAAGAATCTGCGCGGTTGGTATGGGTTAGGCATTATTTTATCGATGGGCAGGTTTATTACCATATTCTCCATAGTATTTTCCATTAAAATCATCCCTCTTTCGTATATTTGTCCCCAATAATAACAGGCTTTTTGCTTGGGCAATGATTTAACGCAATATTTTGAATTATTTCTTTTATGTAAAATACGCCATTAATATCTGTCGCTGCCGCGCCGCACATGTCGCAGTTTGCCAAAATCGCTTGTTACAATAACAGAAATGACCGTATTTGCGGGAAATCACCGGAAAAGATATGCATATTACTCAGGTTTGAACTTTTTTATGAAAAGTGTTTACAAAGTTCTGTGGAATATGTTATATTAGCAACCAGAAAAGCCACTTGTCATTTGTATATATTTTACGACACGTGTGTTTTTAGTAATTTCCTTGTAAAATCAAAGTTAGAGAGGTGTTGAGTATGAACGAAACCGCAATGGGCAAAACTGCTAAAAATTCGGCTCTAAAAGCTAAAACAGATGTGAATAAGACGGATGTAAAAAAGAAACGCTTACCATTCGGATCTGACAATTTTGAGCTCGCGTTCCTTGGGCTGCCTACTATTATTTGGTACCTACTGTTTTGCTACATACCTATGTTCGGCATATTCATCACATTCAAGCAATATAAGCCCATAGGTGCAAACTTTATCGATAGCTTGATCAAGAGTAAATTTGTCGGTCTGGATAATTTTAAGTTCCTGTTTAAAACACCCGACGCACTGCTCGTCATCCGCAATACCATTTTGTTCAACATCGTATTTATCTCGCTGGGCATCGTCGTGGCCGTTTCATTGGCTATTATGATATCGATGCTCTACTCTCAGGTCTTGGCAAAATTCTGTCAGACACTCATGTTCCTACCCCACTTCCTGTCTTGGGTTGTAGTCTCCTATTTCGTATTTTCGTTCCTGTCAAGCGACAAAGGCTTGATGAATCAAATCATGAGAGCCCTAGGCAAGGATCCCGTCCAATGGTACATGGAAATCAAGTATTGGCCATTTTTACTGGTATTTATAAACCTCTGGAAGGGCATGGGTTATAGCATGGTTGTGTATCTCGCGAGCATAACCGGCATTGATGCAAGCCTTTACGAAGCCGCCGCGATTGACAGCGCGACCAAATGGCAGCAGGTCAAATACATAACAATCCCGATGCTTACACCAATTATTACTATAATGTTTATCCTCGCGGTAGGTGGTATCTTCCGTTCCGACTTCGGTTTATTCTATTTCGTCCCGAAGCAGTCCGGTCCGCTGTACGATGTAACACAAACGATAGATGTATATGTGTATAACTCGTTGATGAAGCTTAATAACATCGGCTTTGCATCGGCCGCAGGCTTGACGCAGTCCGTCTTGGGTTTCATTACCATTCTTACAGCCAACCGCATCGTCAATAGCATGAACCCGGATGCTTCATTATTCTAATCTTGACTAACCAATTTTGTATTTATATATAAGGGGATGAGTATTGTGGCTAAAGTAAAAGAGATTCAAGGTACTGAGGGTCTTGCGAAATATAACCGCGTTTCTATGCCTTTTAATGTACTATTTTCCGCGTTATTTATTGTGCTTGCGTTTATATGCGTTTTGCCGCTTGTATTCGTTATCATCATTTCACTATCGTCAAACGCCTCTATTCAAAAAGTAGGATATTCATTTTTTCCTACAGAGTGGACTACATATGCTTACGAATACATTATTAATTCAGGACCTACAATCGGGCGTGCGTTTATCGTGTCTATATTCGTAACAGTAGCCGGAACCTGCGTTGGCTTGTTTTTAAACTCCACGATGGGATATGTATTATCCCGGCCCTCGTTCAAACTCAAGCGTTTATATACGATCATCGTGTTTATCCCGATGCTCTTTAGCGGCGGATTGGTTGCATCGTATCTTGTAAACACCCAGCTTCTTCGCATACAAAACACTTACTTATCACTGGTTTTACCGCTCGCATGCTCGTCGTTTTACATCATTGTACTTCGTACATTCTTTCAAACGACGGTGCCCGATTCCGTTATCGAATCCGCAAAGATTGACGGCGCGAGCCAGTTACGTACCTTCTTTACAATAGTGTTGCCGATTTCATTACCGGCCCTTGCGACCATTGGCTTGTTCCTGTCATTTGCTTATTGGAACGACTGGTTCATGGCGATGCTTTATATCAAATCGAACAATATGCACATGTTCCCGCTGCAATACGTGCTCATAAGCATTGAACGAAACATGGAGTTCTTGGCCAGAAACGCCGAATTTATATCGGCAGCCGGAGGCGGCACTTCCAACATCCCCGTCGAATCCGTGCGTATGGCTCTGGTGGTTATCGTTGTCTTACCTATTGCGTGTTCCTATCCATTTTTCCAGAAATACTTCATTTCCGGTCTGACGATAGGTGCCGTCAAGGGTTAACAACGTACACATATACATATTATAAGGAGGTTATTGAGTGAAAAAATTCAAACG
>CAZUNC010000070.1:0-11293 GCA_964621475.1 uncultured Defluviitaleaceae bacterium
GCGAAGCACAGGAGCACCTGCTCGAAAGCAAAATCATCTACGGCGTTTATCCGCAGAAAGATAAAGTACAAGCCAAAGAACGATGAAAAGGCCGTGATAAACTGTCCGAACACCGTCAGTAAAAACGATATCCGATACTGCATCTGGCTCTTTATATTCATCATGATTAGATGCCAATACAACCTCATATTAACCCCCCTGTACTACGACCCTCTTCAGGGTTTGCCGCATGGCCAGTTGACCGATCGTCATGAGTGTCATTAACCAGAAAATCTGAAATACTATACCCTTCACAGCATCCACACCGACGATATTTCCGCTATATATACGCAACGGCATATTTTGCATCGCAGCGAACGGCAGCATTTCAACAACAGCGAGCACCGGAGCCGGGAAAAACGGCAGGGGAATTACTGCGCCGGACAGGAATGAGCTTATAACAGTCACGATGATTTTTATGCCTCTATGAGACAGGGTATAGAACAATGATACATACATCAGCATAGCAAACGACACCACCACGCACAGCGCGAGCGCTGTCGAGACCAGAAACATTACAAATTGCCACACATCCTGCGGCAGAGACATTCCATGTGGCCCCGGCAAGATCAGCGCTACGAGTAAAACAGGCAGACAATTTTGCATGGTAAATACGATACGGTTAGCGGCCGACTGGCAAAACCAGCGTCCGTATAGGCTGATAGGGCGGACGAGTTCATATGCGATGGAACCGCTTTCGATAGATGAGTAGATTTCGCTGTCCCCAAACACAACCGAAAACAGTATAAAGAATATCTGCTGTAGCCATATGTATGACATGGTCTGCGAAAAATCCATCGGAAATGCGGCGCGACCGGTTCGGTAGAGCGCCGAGAACGCCAGTATTTCCATAAAAGCCCACGCAAACCTTGTGATGATACCACCGATAACGACCGCTCGGTATTGCAGGCTGTTTATAAATCGTATACGGAAAACGGACACATACTTTCTCATATGCTGCATTCCTCACTCCTATCTTTTACACCATCCATCATTCTACATAAATAATTGAATAAGTCAACAATATGTGATTTAATAAACCCCATTAAGGGGTTTTTATATTATGGCAACACAAAATTTGAGCATACTCTTTGTTGAGGATGACACGATAATAGCCTCGGGGCTTATATACGCTTTGCAAACCGAAGGGTATCGGGTAACACATTGCGCCGATACGACCGAGGCCATGCTTGCACTCAATAAGCAACGTTTTTCGCTGGCGTTGTTGGATCTGTCATTACCGGACGGCAACGGATTTATTGTGTTTGAGCAATTAAGGCGCATCTCGGATACGCCCGTGATATTTGTGACGGCTGCGGACGATGAAGGCAATACGATAAAGGGTCTTGAGATGGGCGCAGACGACTATATCACAAAGCCGTTTCGGGTACGTGAACTGCTCGCGCGTATCAAAACCGTGTTACGCAGGGCGCAGGGAGCCACGGACGGGATTTTATCGATCGGTGGTGTGAGCATAGACACCGCAAAGGCAAAGGTGTACAAGGGTGGGGAAGAGATCCTATTGTCCGCTCTTGAATATCGGCTGCTGCTGACCTTCGCAAACAACAAGGGACAACTGCTTACCAGAAAACAGATTTTAGAGAGCCTCTGGGACATAGGCGGTAACTTTGTAAACGACAATACCTTAACCGTCTACATGAAGCGTCTACGCGAAAAACTGGAGAACGATCCGCAAAATCCGGAGATATTTCTGACTGTACGCGGGCTGGGATACAAGGCGGGTGATTAAATGTTTCGCAATCGTGAAATATTGCTATATACGATTATTGCCGCTGTTTTTACAATAGCGGCTTTTATGTTGTGTCTTTTTATCGATAAGCTCGCCGCAGTGATCGCAGCTGCAGGATGCTTGAGCGTATATGCTTTATGCATGTCGTTCACCGTCGCGCGGTATAAAAGGATAGCACGGCTCGTGGATTATTTGCATAGGATCACAAACGGCGGGACGGTTATGGACATCCGCGAAAACACCGAGGGTGAACTGAGTATCCTCAAAAACGAGATCTATCGCGTGACGAGTATGCTGGCCGATCAAGCCGACGTTCTGCAGAAGGAGAAGCTCGAGCTTGCAAACGCGCTTTCCGACATATCACACCAGCTCAAAACCCCACTCACATCACTCGGTATAATGGCCGACCTACTGGACAACGACAGCTTGCCGCCGGAAAAGCGGCGGGATTTCATAGACTTTATGCGAGCGGGACAAATGCGTATGGAATGGCTCGTACTATCGCTTCTAAAGCTTGCGAAGCTGGATGCGGACGCTGTGACACTGAAGAGAGAAAATGTCCGCCTTTCGGAGATCATCACATCAGCAATAGCCCCGTTGGCTATACCCATCGAGGTAAGGGGACAGGTTTTATCGATAAATACTGAGGATATGGGAAATGGTGATGACACACGCATCTGCTGTGACCCAGAATGGACCACTGAGGCACTGGGCAATATACTCAAAAACGCTGTAGAGAATACACCAAACGGCGGTGCTATCGAGATCTCCTATGGGGAAAACCCGATATACGCGTTCGTCTGTGTTCATGACAGCGGAGCCGGGATAGACCGGGCAGATCTGCCGCATTTGTTCAAGCGCTTTTATCGTGGAAGGAACGCATGCCGAGACAATGTGGGTATAGGCCTATCTATGAGCCTCGCGATCATGCGCAAGCAGCACGGCGATATCGACGTAACAAGCGATAACGGAGCCGTATTCACACTAAAGTTTTATCGTGCATGTGACTAAACTGTCACCGTTACAGTCACCGCAGAGTCACTTTGGCGTAGTACACTTAACACGAGGTGATGGAAATGGTACGGGTAGAAAACCTGTCAAAGATTTATAGTTCGGGGGATTCGGAGGTCCGCGCACTGGACAATGTCTCGTTTAGCATCGAGAAAGGCGAATTTGTAGCGATCATAGGGCCGAGCGGCTCCGGAAAGTCAACGCTACTTCATCTATTGGGTGGTGTGGACAGACCCACGAGCGGAAAGGTGTTTATCGATAACACCGATATATATGAACTAAACGAGTCAAGGTTAGCGATTTTTAGGCGGCGGCATATTGGGCTTATATATCAGTTTTACAACCTGATCCCGACATTGAATGTCGAGGAGAATATCACGCTGCCGCAACTGTTGGACGGTCGCACGGTGGATAAGCAACGTCTGGATGAGATCATCACTACCATAGGGCTCAATGAGCGCATATCACATCTGCCGAACAAGCTCTCGGGCGGGCAGCAGCAGCGCGTGTCGATAGGGCGTGCGATCATAACAAACCCCGCTATCGTGCTCGCGGACGAGCCGACCGGAAATTTGGACAGCAAGAACAGCAAGGAGATCATCGAGCTTTTAAAGCTCTCGAATAAAAAATACGGACAGACCTTAATTGTCATCACGCATGACGAACGCATAGCATTACAGGCCGATAGGATTATTACTGTAGATGACGGTCGGATTACTCGGAATGAGGTGGTTCGCCCGTGAACATTATGAATAGGTTGACGATACGGCATTTGCTGCTCAATCGACAGAGGACGCTATTGACTGTCATAGGCATAATGCTGTCGGTCGCGATGGTGTGCGCCGTCGCAGGGTTTGCGATGAGCTTTAGAAATGTAATGCGTGATGCGATCACCGATGCGCGAGGGGACTATCATGTGGCATATATAGGGGTCACACGGGAAACAGCCGAGCAGATCGCTAACGAGGATATTTTTGAGACACATTATCTAAAAGACAGCGAATACGAGGGTTTGTTGGATATATTTCTGCGTTTGAAGGAGCCGGGCCGGGATTACTGGGATGTTGCAATTACTGTCACAGAAAAATACAGCGTGCAGACCACCATAGCCAATAAGGAATTGTTGGCGATAGAAGGGGTCGTTGAGAGTAATGACAGTAATAGGGCTATGACCATGATTGCGGTCATCGTAATTATAATCGTCGTGGTTGGCTCTATAACCGTAATAGCCAATGCGTTTTATATATCCGCTACGGAGCGAGTACGTCAGTTTGGTCTGCTTAAAAGCGCTGGGGCTACCAGCGCACAGATTTTGCGCAGCATATTGTTTGAGGCTCTCGCGCTTGGGGCTGTGGCCATACCGATAGGAATAGCGTTTGGGTTTCTTATACAGTTTGTGGTACTGAAACTCGTAAACATGCTTTTGACAGAAATAAACGCTCTGAATGACAATGCGATCAACTTCCGGTTTATATTTAGTCCGATGGTTATAATTTTCACCGTTGCGGTTACGGCGTTTACAGTAATGGTGTCGGCGTGGCTGCCCGCTCGAAAGGCAGCTAAAACTAATCCGATAGATGCCATTCGTCGGAGCGGCGACATAAAAATGAGAGCAAAGCAGCTAAAGACCTCATGGATTGTACAATGGCTATTTGGCTTTGAAGGAACGCTCGCGGCGAAATCGCTCAAGCGCAGCAGAGGCAAATACTGCGCGACGGTTGTGTCATTGGTTGTCAGCATTGTGCTTGTTATCAGTATGTCAACGCTCATATGGATCATGAACACGGAGGCAACGATCATGTACACCGTATTTGGGTTTGATGTATTGGTAAATTTATCGGATACGTTGGATCGTCAGGATGAGGTACAAAAGATGGTCGAATCCATTCCCAACGCGGAATCGGTCAGAAATCAATATGCATCCATGGATGCTGATATACCGGATGGTTTTTTTGAAGGTCAAACGGTCAAATCACGTGTGTCGATAACACCGTTGCCGGATAACGAATTCGAAAAGCTTTCTCCGATAGCGAGTGGTGTGTTACTCAATCCATCAGGGAAAAAGAATATAGGTGGGATGCATAAGGAGTTTGTAGCATTTAGCTACACAGAAGGGATGGAGCTGACGCTGTTGGATAAAGAAGGCAGCGATATTGGCAGCATTACCTTGAATGCAGAGATCAAAGACGTTCCGGATTATGTGCCGTGGGAGTTGTTTTTGCAGGATGCCGTTAATATCATTTTGCCTGAGAGTGTATATATAAACTTTGTACGTTCATATGAGGGTCGCATCGATGCGGTTTCCTCGTTCCTCGTCAATACAGACGATCCGGAGGGGTATTATGAAGCGATCATAGGCTTGATCCCGGAGGACTATTCGGTCAAGATCCTAAACATTACGCAAATGACACGTATCAATCGCAGTATATCAATGATTATAAAACTATTCGGATATGGCTTTATCACAATGCTGTCATTGATAGCCGTAACGAGCGTCATATCGACGATTTCAACCGGCATGGCTCTTCGAAGACAGGAGTTCGCGATGCTTTATTCGGCTGGCATGACACCGGAGGGTATGGACAAAATGCTAAACCTCGAAAGCCTTTTATATGGCCTAAAATCCCTCGCGATCGGACTACCGCTCGGGTTGGGTCTGTCGTACATTGTATACATGGCTGTAAACAATGTTGCAGGATTTTCATATGAGCTGCCGTGGCCATCAATGATCGTTTGTATCATCGGCGTTATGCTGCTGACATTTGGGACTATGCGGTATGGTAGGATAAAGATGAACAGGATAAATATTGTTGATGCGATACGAAATGAGACGGTGTAAAAATAACCGAAAGAAGGTAAAACACGTACGCCATTATCTTATCAAATGTAACAGATTTAATATTCATGCGACGGTTGCTGCTGAGCGCACGATAGAAAATTTTATGCGGTGATGCCC
Organism: uncultured Defluviitaleaceae bacterium; assembly: GCA_964621475.1. GTDB lineage: Bacteria > Bacillota > Clostridia > Lachnospirales > WQUN01 > CAYURR01. Next base: position 5,757 of record CAZUNC010000070.1, read on the forward strand.
CCTTTTCACGTTACATACATTGCTTACAATCTGGATGATAATAAATTTGAAAGCGCATTGATTTTATGATATCTTACAATTAAAAAAGGGGGGATTTCATGCAATCTTTGGCCATTATAGTCGCTTTTGTTTTGCTAGGTCTATTTGTTATTGTTTGTGCAGTATAGAATTTTGTTTGGTTTATGGAACATCGCAGAGCTAAGGTGTTTTTAAAACTCTTTGGTAGAAACGGCGCAAGAGTCTTTTACGCTATAGTTGGTGTAGCAATTATTGTTTTAACTGTACTGGGTTACATAAATGGCCAATTTTAAAATCACAGCATCTTAAGCAATAATGGTGGCGGTAACGGTGAAAATCTTAGTTACCGCCACTATCTATCTTGGATAATCCATTTTGAGACTTACGTTTTTATTCCGCTGCTGTTCCTCCAATGACCGTCTCCCCGATCTCTGGTACATCCTCGACCATATCCCCCTGCGTTTCCTCCGCCTCACACATTTTATCCTCTTCGTCCTCCGACAGCCGTTTATACTTCTTCGGCTTCTTTGCCTCGATGCGGTGGGTTAGGGCCATCGCGTATAACTTGCTGTCGTGCTTCGCGAGATATGCGTAATCCTGCCAGGGAACCTTGTCCCCGGCAATGATCCGTGACGCTATGACCATGCATTTTCTTTGGACCTCAGCTGAGTCGGCACGGGTTTCTGCGTTTTTTCGTTCTTCCTCCATTTGCTGTATTATCGACAGCCGTTGTTCCATCTTTTTCTTTTGTTCCTCTTCGAGCTTCTTCGTCTTGTCGTCCGTGACATCAACCGAGGTCTTAACCGATTGCTGTTGCTTTAGGTCTCGCAAGGCCTTGGGCGTTGTAGTATTCATGAGAATGCCGTCTATACGCATATCACTACCTCCCGTTCGACTCAAATATCTTTATATCCAACCACTTGCCCCGATACATCCTGATCATAAAGAGCACACCGCGTGCGACCAATTCTAAGGACATAGCCACCCATACGCCCTGTAATCCGAAGCGCGCCACTAATAAGAAGGCCATGGATATCCGTACGCCCCACATCGTTATTAAGCTGATCAAAAACGGCCCCTTTGTATCCCCCGCACCTCTGAGCACGCCGGTTATTACGATGGACATCGCGAAGAACGGCTCTACGAACGCGACGATCCTCAACACATCCCGCCCCAATGTTATTACCTCGGGGTCGGTGGAGAATATCGATATCAGGTTCTGTGCGAACACAAACAGCAGGATACCGCCAAGGCTCATAATGGCTATGCCCATGTATGTAACTATAGAGCTAAATCGCTTCGCGATGTCCTTACGTCCGGCTCCCAAGGCCTGACCAATGAGCGTTGTAGCGGCGGTGCCGACCCCGTATGCGGGCAAGTAGCTGAGTGCCTCCGTAGTCACGGCCAAATGATGTGCCGCGATAGCAGCCGTACCGATGCCGCTTATGATAGTCGTGACTATGATCTGCGCTGAACACATGAGTGTTCTCTCGAACGCAACGGGCAGACCTATACGAAACGAGGTCATCAGGCATTGCCTTGTAAAACGAAAGTCGGTGTCCCTGCCAATCCTTACGGGGCTTTCCTTCCTGAAGATGACCAGCAAGTACACGACACTTACGATAGCTAATGCCAAAAGCGAGCCCAGGGCTGCGCCCGCAACACCGAGGTCCGCGCCCCATATGTTTATATATCGGCCAAATACCTTTATGGATCTAACCGGGTAGATCAACATAAAATTAAAGATCATATTTAACAGGTTTATCGAAAGGTTCAATATCATTGGAGTTTTTGTATCACCCGAGCAGCGGATGATCGCACTGAGCATCAACACGCAGCAGTTAAACGGCACGGCACATGCTATTATCCTAAAATATGTAGACGCGGCAGGCCGTATCTCGGGGTCCGCACCGAGTAGATTAGGCAATGGAAACGAGATGAAAAATGCAATTAAACCGAGTAATAATCCAAATATCGCTGTAAACTTAAGCGCTTGCCCTACAACGGCTTGCGCTTCTTTATTTTGGCCCGCACCAACATACTGCGCGACCTGAATGGAAAAGCCTACGGAGGCTGCGTTTAGCAGCCCGTTAATGAGCCATGTGGAGCTTGCAGTAAGGCCCACCGATGCGGTGGCCGCAGAGCCGAGCGAGCCGACCATAGCCGTATCTACATAGTGCACCAGCGTGATCATGATCTGCTCGATGATAGCAGGCATAGCCAATGCCAAGACCGTGATCATCGTCATGCGCAATGACGGCTTGCCATCATGCGCTAATATTCCCGTTATCGGTGTTCGATTGTTATACGCCATGGTTTAAAAGCTCCAATATATGTGTGATGACAAATTCCTGAACGTTGCGGCTAAGTGTATTGACCCAAGACGGTTCACCACGTATGAGACGTTCCGTCGTTGTTATGCCGAGCTCCGCTCCTTCGGATGTTGCTACCCTGAAATTCTTACCGTTCTTTATTACAACCTCCAGATATCCCAGAGAAACGAGCCAATCGTTCAATCGCTGTCCGGACATACGCTTGTATCGGCTGCCGTCGCTACTCTGCATCAGCGCGAGGTTTATCCTGTCGGACAATACACTGGCTGTTATATCATCGTCGCTGAGCTCGATCATCGATGCGTCAAATGGGGAAGGGGATTCGGCGTATGCCGGATCGATCAGAACGCCGGCTGAGCTACCGGCCTCGCTGCTATTTGACCCGCCGCCCTCGATATACTCCTCTATTGTCTTGATAAAGCGCTCACCATATCGTTGGAATTTCACCTCGCCGACACCGGACACATCCAACATGGCATTCTTGGTTACAGGCATCGAGGCCGACATCTGTGCCAAGGCACTGTCCGAGAATATGACAAACGCAGGTACCTTTTGCTCGGCGGCTATCTCATGTCTCAGATCACGTAGCCGTGCATACAGCTGTTTATCCATCGGGCGCGATATGACACTATGCCGTTTGCCACTTGATCGAGCCTTGCCATCGGTATCCGGATCACTCGACAGCTTCATCTGCACTGTTTCGCCGCCGCGCAATACATCCCTCGCGCGTGCACCGAGTTTGATGATCGGATATTCGTCATCGGTTTTAATGAGGTAGCCGTTTTGCAGCAGGAATGTAAAAACATCCCTGAGATATTTTTCCGTGGATTCGCATATCCCATAGGTCGAGAGCTTATGCAGACCCAAGCGCAAGACCTTCTCGTTATCACTGCCACGTAATACATCAATGATTGTATTCATGCCGTATCGCTCGTTCATACGCACCACACATGACAGGATCTTTTGCGCGTCTACGGTGATGTCTGCGAGCTCAAACTCGGTATTACAGTTGCCGCAGTTGTCACAACGTTCCGATGGGGTCTCGCCGAAGTATTTTAATATATATGCCCTGAGGCAATCATTCGTCGTCGCGTAGAAGGTCATCTCACGGAGCCTACGGCGGTTGCTTTCCTTTATGGCTTCCTCTGTCTCACTATTAGGGTATTCGGCATCCTTGGCATTGTCGATCATCCACTGCTGTGTGAATACATCCTGCCCGCTATATAATAGCAAACAATCCGCGGGCCCACCGTCACGTCCGGCTCGCCCGGCCTCCTGATAATAGCTCTCTATGTCTTTCGGCATGTTGTAATGCACGACGAACGAGACATCGGATTTATCGATCCCCATGCCAAATGCATTGGTCGCGACCATTATCCGAACGCGGTCGTATAAGAAATCGTCTTGATTACTGTGTCGCTCGGCATCGGGCAGCCCGGCGTGATAACGTGACGCGAGATACCCGTTTATCTTGAGGTTTTCGCAGACATCCTCAACTGTTGCGCGTGTCGCGCAATACACTATGCCGCTCTTGTCTTTTTTATCCTGTAAAAACTGCGTCAGCGCCCGAAACTTATCCTTGGGTTTTTGTACATCAAAGAATAGGTTAGAGCGGTCAAAGCCTGTTACAAGCACAGTCGGCTCGTTCAGTCTCAACAGGGATATGATGTCAGCGCGGACACGCTCGGTCGCTGTGGCCGTGAACGCCGAAACGATCGGGCGGGTATTCAGGCTCGCGATAAAGTCCGGTATCTTTAAATAGCTCGGGCGAAAATCCTGTCCCCACTGAGATATACAATGTGCCTCGTCGACCGTGAGCATTGATATCTCGGCCGCCTGTGCAAAAGCGATAAAGCCCTCTGACAGCAGACGTTCCGGTGCGACGTATATGAGCTTGTATTCGCCGTTTGCGGCTCGGTCGAGAGCGATGGCGATCTGTCGCTCGGTCAATGATGAGTTGATATATGCAGCCTTGATACCATTTTGGGTCAGGCTGTTGACCTGATCCTTCATCAGCGATATGAGCGGCGAAACGATCAGCGTGATACCCTGTAGCATCAGCGCGGGGATCTGGTAGCAAAGGGATTTGCCAGCGCCTGTGGGCATGATGCCCAAGCAGTCACGATGAGACAGGATATCGTTTATCAAGACCTCCTGACCGTTTCGAAATGTATCGTAGCCAAAGTATTGCTTTAGTGTTTGCCCTGCAGTCATGTTCAGTTACCTGTCCTTCTGTATTCCGAGATGTCTATGCTGCCTATCAAGCAGGCTTTCTTGCCGTTTATCCAGTCTATTATCGAGCCCGTAGTCTTAGAGCAAATGCCGTAGTCTTGATTGTCTATCTCGACGCTGTACTTCGTTACGTCGCCGTTAAGCCACGTTACCGGGCATATGTCGCAGGGTGTTTCACGGCCCATATATGCCTTATAACAGCATTTTCCTACGTTTTCCGTGTTGGTCAGTTGTTTAATGTTATGATTCTCAAAAAGCACCTCGTAGCTGTCCTTGTCTATTACATATGCGTAATCGTCCATGTTGTTAATGATAGCGGATAGCGAGAGGTAGTTCTTGTTCGAGCGTTCGAACGTACGCTGCTTGATGATAAACACGGACAGCACATTACATATCGTGGACATCTCATCTATCTCGACATCTGTGGGTACATGCCCATCGGTGCAATCATCAAAGCCTATAAAGCCTATGAGCTTGCCCTTGTCGATGATCCCGAACTGGAACATGGATTTGATGCCCTGCGGCTCGAGTATCTCCCGCTCGATCGCGGGTAACTCATCGAGGCTGCGCAATATGAACATACCCGTCTTGTAAAACGACGCGGTTGATGTCGCTACGGCATCTATCGGCACATGTTGCAGGTTATCGATCTCGGGGGCAATGCCCTTTGCACACCACTCAAAGGTGTTTGTGGTATAGCTGCCATCCTCGCTTGTCTCGAATATATATCCGCGGCTGAAATCAAAATGATCGGTTATAAGCTGCAACACAGATTTGACAGCGGATATCGGGTTCTCTGAGCTATATAAAAGCTTGAACACAAACTCTATACGGTTTTCCCTGAAGCTCTTTTGCGGGATGCCGCCGAGGGTGTCTATCTCGGTACGTGTGGAGCGGTAGATATGCACAATGTTGCCGTCTTAGAACGTTAAGTTGTCCTTGCCTTTAGCTTGT
>CAZUNC010000071.1:0-11007 GCA_964621475.1 uncultured Defluviitaleaceae bacterium
GTATGTGCCCTGCCCTCGCGGTCACGACCTCTGCTATCAACGGCATCGGTATGGGGCTATCGACTACCGCTGTGCTTATAGCATCGAATGTCGTTATATCGATGATACGCCGTTTTATCCCCGATACCGTGCGCATACCGGCATTTATCGTGGTTATCTCGACATTTGTTACGGTCGTGCAGTTCCTTTTGCAAGCGTACATGCCGGACTTAAATCAATCGCTAGGCATATTTATACCGCTTATCGTCGTTAACTGTATCATCCTCGCACGCGCAGAAGCCTACGCGTCCAAGAATAATGTCGGGGATGCGTTGTTTGACGGGCTCGGCATGGGCTTGGGCTTTACTGCCGCGCTGTTTTTGGTGGGCGCTATCCGTGAGCTGTTTGGTGCGGGTACTCTATTCGGATTCAATGTGCTATTCGATGCTTTTCCACGCACGATCGTTATGATACTGCCTCCGGGCGCGTTTCTAACATTGGGCTTTTTAATGGCGGGGCTAAACAAGCTTCGAAAAACCTCCGGTTGATATGAACAATTTTTCTGATAACGAGTTTTGCATAAAAAGTGCGTCACCGCAAAATACCCGTGAAATCGCAAAAATTATCGCCGGACTGACTAAGCCCGGCGATATCTATGTTTTGAGCGGGGATTTGGGTAGCGGCAAGACGCTATTCGCAAAGGGCTTTGCTGAAGGTCTCGGCATTTCCCACGCAATAACAAGCCCTACTTTTGCATTGATTAATGTATATACAGACGGGCGACTACCATTCTATCACTTTGACGTATACAGGATCGCTGACGAGGATGCTATGGAGGATACGGGTTTCGAGGACTATTTCTATGGCAATGGCTGCTGTCTGATCGAATGGGGCGAGAACATCCAGGGACTATTACCATCTCAGACCATCTACATCTCGATATCAAAGCTAAGCTTTGATTCTAAATGTGATGATGTTACACAGCAGCGTTTAATTACAATTACAAATCACCGTACGCCGTTATCGGCGCATTTGGAGGCATATATTTGAAGGTATTGGGGATCGAATCCTCGGGTAACAACGCGTCGGTAGCGATTACCGATGAGCATAAAACCATATGTGAGATTTCCGTTGACTATAAAAAGACACATGCCGAAACGCTGATGCCAATGATCGAAGAGCTATTCACAATGACGGAATCTAATATGAATGATATTAACCTTATAGCCGTCTCGGCCGGGCCCGGCTCATATACAGGTTTACGTATAGGCATAGCGTCTGCGAAGGCGCTCGCGTTTGCTTGCGGCAAGCCTGCAGTAGCGGTTCCGACTCTTGATGCGATGGCATACAATGTATTCACGGCTGTTAGTAACAGCGTTATCGTTCCGTTGATCGACGCGCGTAGGGAGCGTGCTTACACAGCGTTTTACAGATGCGGTGCAACTCTCCCAAAGCGTGTGAGCGATTACTCAGTAAAGCCCGTCACCGAGATATGCGATGAGCTCAAGGCTTTATTAAGCAATGAGCCCTATATCGACACTGTAGTTTTCCTTGGCGACGGCTTTGAGAGCCATAGATCTATCATCGAGGCATCGGGTATTAAATACATTGTCGCTCCGACGTTTGCGAATATGCAGCGTGCGGCCTGTGTCGCGGCCATGGGTTTATATTTGTATAAATCTGGCAAGGATGAAAAGGTTCATGATTTGCAACCTTTTTACCTGCAAAAGACCCAAGCCGAGACAAAGATTTATATCGTTCCGATGGAGCTAAAGCATGTAGATCGCGTGATGGAGATCGAAGAAGGTTCGTTTTCTATCCCATGGACGCGCAAGGATTTTATTCAAGAGCTCACACAGAACAAGCAGGCGATATATCTAATTGCGAAGCGTGGCAATGAGGTGCTCGGTTATGGCGGCATGTGGCATGTCATAAACGAGGGACATATAACGAATGTTGCGGTCAAGGAGAGCGAAAGGCGACAGGGCATCGGTGATATGCTGATAAAAGGGCTTATCGATATAGCGGTGCAAAAGGAAATGGTCGGACTAACGCTCGAGGTACGCATGAACAACACAAACGCGTTTTCATTATATAAAAAGCATGGTTTTAAAGCGGAGGGTATCCGGAAGAATTATTATGCGGATACCAAAGAGGATGCAATCATCATGTGGAAATATTTTTAAGAGGTGATCGGGTGGAGCTACATTATTCAGAGCTAAAGAATTTTATAAACCCGGCGGATCTGCATTTCGAAACAACTGCGGAGCTTTCGCCCACTGATGAAATCATCGGACAGCCCATTGCCCATGACTCATTAATATTCGGGCTATCAGTAAAGTCCCCGGGCTACAATATCTATCTATGCGGTGAACCGGGTACGGGTAAGACGACCTTTGCTAAGCGCTTTGCACAAAAACAAGCCGATAAGGAACCAGTCCCACCCGATCTTGTATTTATATATAACTTTGAAAATCCAAAGGCTCCCGATGTACTCTATCTGCCTCAGGGTATGGGTAAGTGTCTGCGGGACGATATGGACGAGTTTATAAACCGGTTGGTAACAGATCTGCCCAAGCTGTTTGCTAACAAGGATTTTGAAACACAAAAATCTGAGATCATAAAGGTGTTTCAAGAGCAACGCGACCAGGTAATAAAAGCAATGACCGAGGAAGCCGGTGCAAAGAATTTCGGCATAAAGAACACAAACAGCGGGATATATTTTATGCCGATCATCGATGGCGAGATGATCAACGAGGAACAGTACGACGCGCTTGATCAGGAAAAGAAGGACAATATCTCGCGAGAATCGATACAGATACAGCGAAAGGCCGCCGAGGCCATGCGCAAGATAAAGGAATATGAAAAGACTACACGCAGAGAGGTCGAGGAGCTTGAGTTTGCGACCGCGCTGTTCGCAGTAGGTAGGCATATCAATCCTCTATTAAACGAATATAAGGATCATCAGAATATCGTTGATTACCTGTTGGCGGTCAAAGAGGACATTTTAGACAATATTGAAGATTTCGTTACCGAGGACAATGAGGACGAAGAAAATATACAGGCCTATCTCCCGTGGTATAACAAAAAGAACACGGAAGAGACGCTAACAAAATACAAAATCAATCTGCTGACCGATAACTCGAACGCAACATCCGCGCCGGTCGTAGTGGACTTCAACCCAACCTACTCTAACCTCGTCGGTGAGATTGAGTACGATAACGAATTCGGTAATTTTACGACGGATTTCATGAAGATAAAGCCCGGTCTACTACACAAGGCCAATGGTGGATATCTGATATTGCAGGCGCGTGATGTGCTGTCCAATTATCACTCATGGGATATCATACGCCGTGTGCTGCTGACCGGTGAGATCGTAACCGAGCCGCAGCGCGAGCTGCCTACGGGTATAGCCGTGTCCGGCATCAAGCCCAAGCCCGTTAAAGCAAATATTAAGGTGATACTCGTCGGCAACTATGAGTTATACGCCCTACTCTACAATTATGACGATGACTTCCAAAAACTGTTTAAGGTTCGCGCGGATTTCGATTATGAAATGAAAAACGATGAGCGTAACACATGGGCTGTCTGCCGCTTCATAAAGGGCTTCGTCGAAAGGGAAAAGTCGCTCGAGTTTGATCGTTATGCGGTAGCTAGATTGCTTGAGTATTCGTCACGTTTATCTGAAGCACAAAACAAGCTGACTACCCAATTTCCTCGTATAACCGAGGTTCTGGTCGAGTCCACAGCGCTCGCAAAGGCTGAGGGTGCTGAGCTGGTCTCTGATATGCATATCTCAAGAGCCATTGAGAATAGGCATAGACGTTTGATGATGTACGAGGGAAAGATGTCTGAGCTCATCGACGATGGGGTCATCATGATAGATACCGAAGGCAAGCGCGTCGGACAGATCAATGGCTTGGCCGTTATCGACACTGGCGATTACGCATTTGCAAAGCCCTCACGCATCACCGCTACAACCTATGTCGGTAAATCCGGTATTATCAATATCGAAAAGGAAGCTGAGATGTCCGGCAGCATACATGACAAGGGTGTTCAGGTTTTGATCGGATACCTCGGCCAGACCTACGCGCAGGACTTTCCACTCTCCCTGTCATGCCGCATCTGCTTTGAACAGAATTATAACGGCATCGACGGAGACAGCGCATCGAGTACAGAGCTGTATGCGGTACTGTCCAGTCTATCGCGGTTACCTATTTCTCAGCATATTGCGGTCACGGGCAGTATTAATCAGCACGGATATATTCAACCGATCGGCGGCGTTAGTTACAAGATCGAGGGCTTCTTTGACCTATGCAACAAGCGTGGCTTGAACGGTAATGAAGGGGTTATCATCCCGCAGCAAAACGTTAATGATCTTGTTTTGAACGACGAAGTAATCGAAGCTGTGCGTGCCGGTAAATTCCATATATACCCGATCACGACTGTTGACGAGGGTATAGAGATACTCACCGGAACAAAAGCCGGTGTGCCGAATGCAAAGGGCAAGTATCCAGCTGGTTCCGTACACGCGCTTGTAATGAAGAGGCTGAAGGAGTTTTTCCAGAAGGCTGTATCGGAGGAATGAGGATTTAATTCATGGATGTTCCCTCTCATATTATAGATGCGATAAAAGCCATTGCCCTCCGTTACCCTGCCATCCGCAGGATATTCGTTTACGGCTCGCGAGCCCGAGGTGACGCAAGCGAGCGCAGTGATATTGATATCGCAGTTTACCTGTGGGATGAGAGCGACTATGGAGCTGCTTCTTCGTTAAATGATGATATAGATGAGATCGATACGTTATTGAGCTTTGACGTTACGCCTATTCACAAACTGTTGGATAAAAAGTTTCTCGCGTCCGTTGAAAATGAAGGGATTTGTATTTATATGGGAAAGTTTGAAAATAAATATGAGAACTTCAAAAAAGCCGTTCAACGGCTGTCTGATGTTATTGAGGATAGCTCAAGGTTACGCGAAGTCTTAATAAAAGACGGGGTAGAAGATATTCTTCGCGACAGTGTAATACAGCGCTTTGAATTCAGCTACGAGCTCGCATGGAAAACGTTAAAGGAGTATCTTCATGCAAACGGGCTGTCGGTCGAAACCTTACCGCGGCTTGTGTTCAAAGCTGCATATCAGCATAACCTAATAAATGATGAAGGGCTCTGGCTACAGATGATTAATGACCGAAATGCAACGTCACATCTGTATGCCGAGACCTTTGCAAATACTGTAGCCCAGAGGGTCACGGCACAGTATTTACCGGCGTTTCGGGAGTTGGAGGAAAGGCTTCGCATGTTATGATTGCGACCGAAATATATACTTTATTTATCTATCCCATAAAATATATCAATTATACTTATACAACACTATACTATATAATACCTACGTAAGATATTTTCCTAAACAAATTCAGGAGGAATGGTTATGAGATTTATAGGTACGCAGGCAAAGGGCATCCGACTACCGATCATCAGTAAGGGAGACAACCTGCCCGCAATCGTGGCCGACACGGTTGCTTCAGCGTGCAAGGCAGAAGACATCACCCTAAAATCATCAGACATAATAGGCGTAACCGAAGCCATCGTTGCAAAGGCCCAGGGCAATTACGCAAGCATACAGGCTATAGGCAGTGACATCAGAAAGAAGTTCCCGAGCGGAACGGTCGGATTAGTCTTCCCGATACTGAGCAGAAATAGGTTCATGAATATATTAAAGGGCATCGCGGCCGGCGCAGACAAGGTTTATGTGTTATTGCAATATCCGTCAGACGAAGTGGGCAACCCGATTATGGATATCGAGACGATCGACGATATCGAGGACGAGCTTGTAAACAAGCCGATACCCGCTCAGAGATTTAGGGAGATCACAAATAACTACAAACATCCTTTTACAAACCAGGACTATGCGGCAATATATGAATCCCTTTCGCCTAACATCGAGGTATTTATGTCAGATGACCCGCGTGATATCTTAAAGCTCACAAAGGATGTGCTCGTAGCCGAGATCCATACGCGTTTACGCACCCAGAAGCGTTTAAAGAAGGCCGGAGCGAACACGGTATATACGCTATCGGATATCATGACCACATCGATAGACGGCAGCGGTTTCAATCCGGACCATGGCGTACTAGGTTCAAATATCTCGACAGGTGACATGCTGAAGCTGTTCCCGCGTGACTGCGATACCTTTGTGCAGGCTGTACGCGCAGGCATAAAGGACCGTACGGGTGTGGAACTCGAGGTACTCGTTTACGGCGACGGTGCATTTAAGGATCCCGCGCATGGTATATGGGAGCTTGCTGATCCGGTCGTTTCACCTGCACACACCGAGAGGCTCGGCGGCAAACCGGATGAGATCAAGATCAAGTATGTAGCCGACAACGAATTCGCCGATCTGAACAGCGATGAGAAAAAGGCTGCGATCACGAATATGATAAAAGAAAAGCACACAAAGCCGGAGGACATGCTCCGTGAGGGCACCACACCGCGCAAATACGCCGATCTTATCGGGAGCCTCTGCGACCTGATGAGCGGCAGCGGCGACAAGGGTACGCCGGTTATATTAATACAAGGGTATTTCGACGATTACTCCATGGAGTAAAACGTCATATCAAGGGGAGGTCACCAATGAACTACGATTTCACGCAGATTGAAAAGAAGTGGCAGGGAATCTGGGAAACCCAGAAGACATTCGCCGCAAAGAACGATTACAGCAAGCCAAAGTATTATCCACTCATCGAGTTTCCGTATCCGTCGGGCGAAGGGCTACACGTCGGACATCCGAGGCCGTATACGGCGCTCGATATCGTCGCGCGCAAACGCCGTCTCGAGGGTTACAACGTACTATATCCGATGGGTTGGGACGCTTTCGGCCTACCTACCGAAAACTTTGCGATCAAGAATAATATCCACCCGCGTATCATCACTGAAAGGAACGTAAACCGTTTCCGTTCGCAGTTGAAATCGCTTGGCATGTCCTACGATTGGGACAGGGAGGTCGATACGACCGATCCCAAGTATTTCAAATGGACACAGTGGATATTCCTGCAGCTTTTTAAGCGCGGCTTGGCATACAAGCGTGAAATGGCTGTGAACTGGTGTACCTCCTGCCGTGTCGTGTTGGCGAACGAGGAAGTGATCGGCGGCAAGTGCGAACGCTGTGAGAGCGATGTCATTCGCAAGGTCAAGAGCCAGTGGTGTCTTAAGATCACCGAGTATGCTCAACGCTTGATCGACGACCTTGATACCGTGGAATTCATCGATCGCGTGCGCACACAGCAGCTAAACTGGATCGGTCGCTCAACGGGCGCTGAGGTAGAGTTCTCCACCACCTGTGGTGATATCCTGACGGTTTATACAACGCGTCCGGACACGCTGTTCGGTGCAACCTACATGGTCATCTCACCCGAGCATCCGTATATCGAAAACTGGAAAGACCATATCACCAATATGGATGCGATCCTCCAATACCGTTCCGAGGCTGCAAAGAAGTCGGACTTCGAGCGCACAGAGGTCGCAAAGGACAAGACGGGCGTACGCATCGAGGGTGTGATGGGCATCAATCCCGTGAACGATAAACAAATCCCGATATTCGTGTCGGATTATGTGTTAATGTCATATGGCACCGGTGCGATCATGGCCGTTCCCGGGCATGACACACGCGACTGGGAATTCGCTAAGGTCTTTAATCTTGAGATCATCGAGGTCGTACAGGGTGGCGATGTGACTAATGAAGCCTTTACGGATTGTGACACGGGTATCATGGTCAATTCTGGATTCTTGAACGGTAAAACTGTAGAGGAAGCCATTGCAGCGATCACCGTATGGCTCGAGGAGCATAAAAAAGGCCGCGAAGCGGTTAAATATAAGCTTCGCGACTGGATATTCTCACGCCAGCGTTATTGGGGTGAGCCAATACCGATCATTGTCTGCGATGACTGCGGTTATGTGCCGCTCGAAGAAAAGGATTTACCGCTTACATTGCCCGATGTCGACTCCTATAAGCCCACAGATACCGGTGATTCACCACTTGCGTTACTCGAGGACTGGGTAAATGTCCCCTGCCCTCATTGCGGCAAGCCCGCAAAGCGCGAGACCGATACGATGCCTCAATGGGCCGGTTCATCTTGGTATTTCTTGCGTTATTGCGACCCGCACAATGAAAACGAGCTCGCAAGCAAGGAAGCGCTTGATTACTGGATGCCCGTCGACTGGTATAACGGTGACATGGGTCATACGACATTGCATTTGTTGTATTCCCGATTCTGGCATAAGTTCCTCTACGATATCGGTGTGGTCTCGATGCCCGAGCCATACAAGAAGCGTACCTCGCACGGCATGATCTTGGGTGAGAACGGGGAGAAGATGAGTAAATCCCGCGGCAATGTCGTAAATCCTGATCTTGTCATAGCGGAATACGGTGCAGATACGATGCGTATGTTTGAGATGTTCATCGGTGACTTTGAGAAGTCGGTGCCGTGGAATTCCGAATCTATCAAGGGCTGCAAGCGCTTTCTGGACAGGGTGTTCGGCTTACAGGCTTTTGTAGGCAAATCACCATCCGGCTCGACATCTGCTCAAGAAATAGAATCGATGCTCCACAAGACGATCAAGAAGGTATCCGAGGACATCGAGGCGATGAAGTTCAATACCGCGATAGCCTCTCTCATGAGCATGCTGAATGCGATATACGACCGCAAATCCGTCTCGAAGGATGATCTGAAAACATTCCTGATACTCTTGAACCCGTTTGCACCGCATATCTCTGAGGAGATTTGGGAGACACAAGGCCTTGGTAGTAAACCTCTCAACGAACAAAAATGGCCGGTATTCGATCCCGCGAAATGCGTTGAGTCCACGGTTGAAATCGTCGTGCAGGTAAACGGCAAGATCAAGTGTCGTATGGAAATCCCTGTAGACATGCCTAAGGATCAAGTCATTGCACTCGCGCGCTCGCAATCTGCGGTAACCGAGGCATTCGCGGCAGCTGGTGTAGACATCGATGGCGCAAAGAAAGAGATCGTCGTACCTGGAAAACTTGTAAATTTTGTTTTATAGATAATAAAAAAAGGAGCCGCTTGCATAATAGTTTATGCGTGGCTCCTTTATTGTATAGGTCTTTCGATTTGTTTACTTAAAAAGGGGGATGTGTATGTCACAGGATATTATCATCACAAACAAACATGAGATCGTACCCAAGCATAAGGCCGAGCATGAACGCTACGAATACATAAAATACGAGGTAACGGAACGCAAAGCTGAGAACCAATGTTACGTTTGTGTCTATGAGATACCACCGCAGAAAGCGGCATATCCATATCACTATCACACCGCAAACACCGAGGTTTTTTATATTATCAGCGGAAATGGGATAATCGAAACACCTGATGGTATTAAGTCCATAACAACCGGTGATGTAATCGTTTGTCCACGAGATGAAAAATCCGCGCACAGAATCACCAATACATCAGAGACTGAGGTACTCACCTATCTCGACTGCAGCACATTAAACACTCCGGATGTGGTCTTCTATCCGCATACTGGCAAGCTCGGTACGCTCGTAAACGGCAAGGCCGGGCATTTCTTTAAAACGGATTCGCAAGTCGACTATTACAAAGGCGAATGATATGCGGACGATAATTAAAAACGGTACGCTTGTGTATGCAGATAAAATATTGAGGTCTGATCTTGAGATCATAGGAGATAAGATAACAGATATAGGTGTAAATATATCCGCTGGCATTGCCGATGATACTACACAAGTCATCGACGCCACAAATAAATTTGTCTTACCTGGCGGTATAGATGCACATACGCACCTGGCTCTACCCGTGTTTATGCCTGATGGAGATACATACTCGTCTGACGACTATTACACAGGCACGGTCGCTGCTGCATGCGGAGGCATTACGACCGTGTTTGACTTTGCAACACAGGATAAAGGAGAACGACTGATCGACACATTGAAACGCCGTGATATGCTCGCGGTATCTGATGCAGTCATTGACTACGCGTTTCATATTGCGATAACGGATATTAAAGATAAATCCCCATCTGAGCTAGAGAACGAGATATCTGAGGTTGTGCGTGCCGGTGTGTCATGTATCAAAGCCTATATGGTTTATGACTTTTCATTGTCAGATGATGAATTACTTTCGCTGATGATTGCTGCTAAACGTGTAAATGCATTAGTCGCGATACATGCCGAAGATAAAGCCGAACTAAACAAACGTGTAAACGAGTTTAAACAGCAATGCACACTCGATACCTGGCATCACTATCTGAGCCGTCCGGAGGATGTCGAGACTGCCGGGATCAAACGCGCTTTAGAATTGGCAAAGCAAGCCGATGCACCAATTTATATCGTACATGTGGCGTCTGCCGGAGCTATTGAGGCTGTACGTATTGCGCAGTCGAAAGGACAATCGGTATTTGCAGAAACCTGCCCACAATATCTGCATTTCACAAACGATGTATATATACAGGAAAGTGGTAGATATTTTGTTTGCTCACCGCCTATAAAGGGGATCGACAGCAAAAAAGCGCTTTGGGATGCAGTCAACGACGGCACTATCTCAACGATCGCAACGGATCATTGCCCGTTTAAGACATATGAAAAGGACTGGGGCTCTAATGATTTTACACGTATACCCAACGGTATAATGGGAGTAGAGACAATATATCCGTTTATGCTCGATCATGCAAACCGCGGACACATTTCTTTTAATAAAGCCGTGGAGCTCTGTTCAACAAATCCTGCAAGGATTTTTGGTATCGCACCAAATAAAGGGTCATTAGATCTGGGATCCGACGCGGATATCGTGATATATAACCCATCGAAGCCATATACGGTCACTCGCGAGAATATGCACTCGGCTTGTGATTATACTATTTGGGAAGGATTGACACTCTCGGGAAGTGTTGAAAAGACGATTTCACGTGGGAGAATAGTGTTTGATAACGGAGTGTTTGTTGGAAAAAAGGGATTTGGTAAGCGAGTACAATAAAAGGCCGCAAGGAGCAA
>CAZUNC010000072.1:0-10807 GCA_964621475.1 uncultured Defluviitaleaceae bacterium
ATTATTATACTGGTTTTGAAGCCACATGATGTATTTCGGGCTTTGCTTTGATATAAGAACTCGTCTATGCACACTTCATCATCAAATACATCATAGTCAGCGATAGTAATATGAATGGTCCTGTTAAGAGCCTTGTAACCCTTGCCTTTAATGCTTTGGCTCCCGTGTAGCTTTCCTGTATTGTATTCGGCTCTGACCAAAGTTACCCCTTCGTCCGTTAACTGCATTTCGACATTTACCTGCTCACCGTCATTGCATACACAGTTGAGGTCCATTACCGATTGCTTCTCGCCCGGACTTGTGACCGCCAATTCATTCTCGTGTAGAATAACGTCACTAACCGATTTACAGAGCACTGCAGACATAAAGTCACATAATGCGCCTTTAGATTCAGGGGTGTTTCGCGTAAATAATGACTTGAATATTATATCTCTGCGTGGCGACAGTATTTCATCCGTGGTTTCCAGACGCGTTGTAAGCTCCATCGTGATATCAATCCCCGAAATTATTCTATAGCAAATAACCATAATAAGGATACAACACATGAGAAACCTTCGCAAGAAAATTCATTAAACCTGTCCCACCAGGCATATGATGTATTCAAGACTGGAGGACTGCTTATGAGGATATTATCCACAATTCTTTTATCCGTAATACTGATCTTGACTGGATGCACAGCGCGTCCGGCGGTGGATGTGGCGGACACGACAGCCCTGTTGGACGAGCTATCGGCGAGCCTTGTCGAGGCTCCGGCGACGCCCGCTGTTCAAAACACCGACATCGTGGCCACCGAGGGCTCTGCCAGCCAATACGGCGACAATATTCCGATCAGCCGCGCGTTGGCCGCTCGTATCATAGCGATAGCGCTCTATGGAAACGAGCAGGCCAAGTCGGCCGATCGGCAGATCACGTTTACGGATTCATCACCTTCGGACTGGTATGATATATATGTAAATATCCTGTTTGCGCAGAACATCATGACGGGTTACGGTGACACGTTCAAGCCGGACGAGGTGCTTACACTCACGCAGATGCAAAGCATATTGGACAAGGTCAATCCTGTAAACAAAATCAAGCTCACGATCACCGAGCAGAACAAGAACGCACCGATCTCATATGCGCTGTTTGCTGATCTGTTTATGAAATCGCTTGAGAGCATCGATGCAGAAAGACGTTACGGGCTTGAGAACGAACAGCTCATCGTGCTCGCAAGCCATATAAACAACAAGCAAATACCGTCAGGTTATGCGGTAACAGACGAAGGGCTATATCGCTGTGCGGGGATAGACATGGATGTATACACGGATAAACAGGTTGGCGTCGTCGTAAAGGATCGGGATATCCTCTGGATCACGGAGGAATATGTGCATGACCCGACTCTTACAAACGTGTACATCGTCAGGAATGACGCAAACACGATCACTATATTCGCTGGCGGAGCGGAGCGTACATACGCATATGCAGACGGGGTTAACAGGTTGTTGGGCCATCAAGGCGGCAATATCTGCGACATCACGATACATGGGCGCAGTGTTGCGGCTTTGAACCTCTATGAAAAGAAGATTACCGGAAAGATTTTACTTGTGGATGAAGGTAAGATAGAGCTTGAGGGGCATGGCAATATCGAGACGGATGAGGGCTTCAGGACATATGAGGCGATGGGTAAGGCACGTATGAGGGCCAAATCGGACCTTATAACCGGCAGCGACATCGCGGTATTCTACATGAAGGATGAAAAGGCTCGTGCGGCAGTGATCGTAAAGGATGCAAAGTTTGACAAGATCCGCGTCGCATTAAACACGACGGGCTTCGGGGGTTTGTTGCATGAGACAGTCACACTTACGTCCACCGGTGACTATTCGGT
Source organism: uncultured Defluviitaleaceae bacterium (assembly GCA_964621475.1). Classification (GTDB taxonomy): domain Bacteria; phylum Bacillota; class Clostridia; order Lachnospirales; family WQUN01; genus CAYURR01. The sequence continues at coordinate 1,865 of CAZUNC010000072.1, forward strand.
GAGCGCGGGTGACGGGAGGTTTATAAAGCAGTTCAAGAGGGACGAGGTATTCGAGGCGAAGGACATGATCATGTACGGGCGGCTGTCGGTTACGCCCGCAAAGCCTGAAGACAGAATCATAATCAAAAGCATCAAACGTAATTTCCCGGATGGGCAACAGCCATCCTACGCGGGTACTATCGAGATAAGCCTTGAAAAAGATGGTTATGCAGTTGTAAACGAATTGCCGCTTGAGCAATACCTATACAGTGTGCTACCGAGCGAAATGCCAGCATCGTATGGACTGGAGGCACTAAAGGTGCAGGCCGTCACGGCACGCAGCTATGCATACAAGCAGCTGTTTGAGAATAGGTTCGCAGGATACGGTGCGAATGTCGACGATTCCGTGATGTGCCAGGTGTATAACAACCTCCCATCAAACGACCTCAGCGTAAAGGCTGTTGATCAGACACGCGGCGCATATCTTACCTATGACGGCGAGATAATTGCGGCTAATTTCTTCTCAACCTCCGCAGGTTATACTGCATTAAGCGGTGAGGTCTGGCCGTCTGAGGGTAACACATATTCAAGATTAATACAGTTTCCGGCTGCATCAAAGCCTTATTTAAAGGCCACAAAGCAATACGAGGGTGAGGATATCGGGGACATGTCGGATGAGGAGATTGCAGCGGCATTTTTTAAGCGAACAGACATCGATGCATACGACGCGGCATCACCGTATTTCCGGTGGACGGCAACGATGACGGCTCAGGAACTTACAACCCAAATCAATACCGCGATATTCGATATCTACAATAGAAACCGTGAGTTACTGCTGACACTGCAAAGGGATGGCACATTCGCGTCAAAGCCCGTCAAGTCCATAGGGCAGATCAGAAAAATGGAAGTAATATCACGAGGGCAGGGCGGCAATATCATGGATTTGAGGATCACAGGCTCGGAGGCTACAGTGCTCGTACGCACCGAGTACAACATTCGCTTTCTATTGAAACCCAGCACTGTTAAGCGTAAGGACGGCAGCGAGTCTACAGACAATGCCTGCCTGCCGAGTGCGTTCTTCGTGTTCGAAGAAAAGCTCGACGATAAGGGAAATCTCGAGGCCGTGACCTTTTACGGCGGCGGCAACGGACACGGTGTGGGCATGAGTCAATATGGTGTAAAGGGTATGACCGAGCGCGGGTTCACATATGCGGATATCCTGCAGCACTATTATAATGGTTCACAAGTTGTTGAAATCAAATAGCATTCTTAGTATACTTCGATACAATATGAGTGTACGGGGGTGTGAAATTGCTCGCAATAGAACGCAGGGACGATATCCTGCTGAGCATGAGGCAAAACGGCAGTGTGATCGTATCGGATCTGAGCAAGCGTTACGGGGTCACGGAGGAGACGATACGGCGTGACCTCGAGAAACTCGAGGAGCAGGGTCTTGTGCGAAAGACTTATGGCGGTGCGGTGATGAATCAGAACGTGAACATCGATATGCCGCTAAATGTGCGACGCAGATCGAACAAGGAACTGAAGCTGCGCATAGCCGAACGCTTCAAGGATACAGTCGAGGACGGCGATACATTGATGATGGATTCATCGTCGACGGTGCTCTGTGCGGCACAAGGGCTAAAGACGAAGCGGAGGCTCACAGTTATAACAAATTCGGTCGAGATGCTTGCGGATCTGTCTGATGTGCCCGATATAAACGTAATCTCATCGGGTGGTCAGCTGCGGAAATATTCGCTGTCGCTCGTGGGTGCGCGGGCCGAGCGCACGATCGACGGATATAATGCGGATAGGGCCGTTATATCCTGCAAGGGTCTGCATGTTCAAAAGGGACTGACCGAATCGAACGAGGCCGAAGCCGATATCAAGCGTGCGATGATGCACGCATCAAAGGAGGTTATATTGTTAGCGGATTCTACGAAGTTCGGTAATGTCTCGCTCGTGAGGATAGAGGACTTCGCGCGTGTCAGCACCGTAGTGACCGATCGGGAGCCTGATGCCCAATGGCTGGCATTTTTTGCCGAAAACGGTACACGCTGTATATGGTAGCAGTTAAGTCCATACAATAGATCAGAATAAACCGACAAAGGAAGTTGATCATATGAATACGCACGGCTTCTTAAAACGCATCGATCCCAAGGAATTTTTATATATAGACCTTGGGATATTTTTAGTTGCGTTCGGCATAGTGGTTTTTCGTAATCCCAATCAATTCGCGTCGGGTGGCGTGAGTGGTCTTTCCTTGATACTCTCTCATTACTTTAAGGATATGCCCATAGGTGCGATGATGCTCGTGTTAAACCTCATCATATTAGGTATAGGTTACCTGGTGCTCGGCAAAAAAGCCGGACACAAGAGCCTATACGGTACGATCGCATTGTCCGTGATGGTCTGGGTTTTGGAGAGCTTTATAAAACTCGACAAGCCACTCACAAATCAAAAGTTCCTTGAGCTCATATATAGCATGTTTATACCGGGTGTGGGCTCCGCATTGGTGTTTAACTCCGGCTCGACCACGGGTGGCACAGATATCATCGGCCAGATCATAAAAAAATACACGGGCATGCGTCTAAGTCTTGCGCTGCTCGTGACGGACTTTGGTATCGCATCGCTGTCGTGGTTTGCATTCGGACCCGAGGCCGCGTTGTTTTCCATCATGGGCTTGGGGCTGAGGTCGTTTTTGCTCGATGCGATCATGGACAGCATGCATATGTATAAGATGTTTGAGATCGTCAGCTCTAAGGACAAGCAGATCAAGGACTTCATCATGAATGAACTCGAGCGCAGTGCGACCGTCTATATTGCGCGCGGCGCGTACACGCATGTCGAGCGTGAGGTGATCTCAACGGTCGTGAGCCGTAGGCAGGCTGTCGCACTGAGACGCTTTATCAAACAGATCGACCCCGAGGCCTTTATAACGATCAGCAGCTCCACAGAGATCATCGGAAAGGGTTTTGGTGGGTTTGAGTAAGCATGCGTTTAAATACCCCGGAATACTTCAGCATAACTTGCAAAAATTACAAAATCGTCATATACTCAACAAATATCATGATTGGGGGTATTTTTGACAAATGTTGAAGTATTTACGTTGTTTTTTAGTAATGATGACGGTTGTATGGCTCTGCGGTTGCACCAAATCAGAAGCGGTACGGGATTATTTTCCGGTACAACCCAATACTATGTATGTCTACGCATCGCCCGATAACGACGCGCTGAACCAACGCATATTCGTGACCTACCTAAACGGTAACCGCGCGCAACGTTGGGTCGGCTCCACATATTTTAATTCCACCGAGGTCATTGAATTTAATGACAAGGACAATGAAATAAGACTACGTTATGGGGATGGAAGTTTCTATTGCTTTGAGGATGTGACGGGTGCCGAGGCCAATCAAGACATGCTGATCATGAAGGGCCCATTAAAACAGAACGCCAAGTGGACGGTCACTTCTAACGCCGACATAAACGTTGAGACGACGATAACCTCGATGAATGCGACGGTCGAGACAGACAGCGGCACATATCAAGCTATGGAGCTCACGACGAGCTATAGCAACGGGCGCATGCAAAAGGAGTATTACGCAAAAGCCGTGGGTCTTGTAAAGGCTGAATATACCGATGAGAAGGGGACGTTTAGCTTTTCACTCGTAAAGGTAATGACGGATGTAAATGCCGATGCGCAGACTGCATTCTTTTACCTGAACCCTAACCCTGAGGGTGAAGAGGATCGCGTGGTAGAGGGCATGCAGACGATAAAGGTATCGACGGATATGGATCTCGCTGCCGCGTTTACGGAGGCACTCAAAAAGCCATACGAGGGTTATACATCGTATTTCCCCGCGGATGCTAAGATCAACAGCTTATTTGTGGACAGGCTCAACGACGGGCTTGTAATAGATCTGTCCGCATCATTTGTAGAAAATCTGAACATGGACGGCGAAACAGAGATGCTTGCACTACAGGCGTTGACGGATACGCTCGGCAGGTTCTACGGTGTGCAACGGGTGATGCCGCTGATCGACGGTGATATCTACAAATCCAAGAATATGGCCTTTGAAAAGGGACAGTTTCTGACTGTTGTGTACCCAGAGGTATGACAGAGACTATAGCAAGCTATGCGGTGACTAAAGCACTGGCCGATAAATACGGCTTGCGCGCGAACAAGGATCTCGGCCAGAACTTCATGATAGACGCGCATGTCGTGCAAAAGATTATAAACACAGCAGGGGTGGGGCCGGAGGATCATGTGATCGAGATAGGTCCCGGGCTCGGAGGGCTCACGCAGGCGTTGATCGCGCAGGCCGGATATGTGAGTGCGATAGAGATAGACCGCGGGATCGTGAACGCGCTCGCAGACATCTTCGCAGACGCAGGAAATCTGCGCGTTTTTCACTCCGACATCATGAAAACGGATATTGCCGAGGTAATAGAGGCGTGTCCGTTACGCACATCAGACGGTAAGCCAGCGGCTGTAAAGGTCGTCGCAAACCTACCGTATTACATCACGACACCGATCATCATGCGATTGTTTGAGCATCAGAGGATCGAGAGCATTACGGTCATGGTGCAAAAGGAGGTCGCCGCGCGTTTTGCAGCAGAGCCCGGCTCGAAGGACTTTGGGGCCGTGTCATTGGCTGTGGCCTATCATGCGCGTGCGTATTTGGCTGCAAATGTGCCCGTTAATTGCTTTTTCCCAAGGCCAAAGGTGGATTCGGTGGTCGTTACGCTCACGATAAATAAGCAGCCTGCGGTGGACGTGCCCGACAAGGCCATGCTTTTTGCGCTGATAAAGGCCTCGTTTTCACAGCGACGAAAGACGCTTTTAAATTGCCTTAACGGCTTTGAGGGACTTACAAAACCACAGCTTTCAGAGATTATAGCTGAGGCGGGCTTGAACCCGGATATTCGGGGAGAGGCGATGAACTTAAAGGATTTTGCAAGACTGACAGAATTGGTTTTTAGATATGACAAAAACTGAGAGGGGATTCTGTATGAAGAAATCGGAGATCGTCATCGACAAACATTATGTGACCGCGGAGGTTGATAAACGTATCTACGGATCGTTTATCGAGCATCTGGGCAGGGCTGTGTATGAGGGGATATATCAGCCCGGCAACACATCCGCAGACGAACAGGGCTTTAGAAAGGACACACTCGCGCTAATCAAGGAGATCGGTGTACCTGTGGTGCGTTATCCGGGCGGAAATTTCGTATCCGGTTATAACTGGGAGGACGGCATAGGCCCAAAGGATCAGCGTAAAAAGCGCGCGGAGCTTGCATGGGGTGTAATCGAATCCAACGAGTTCGGATTGGACGAGTTTATGTCCTGGTGTGAAAAGGCCGGTACGGAACCGATGATGGCGATCAATTTGGGTACGCGTGGTGTGAATGAAGCGCGTGAGATTTTGGAATACTCAAACTTGGAAAAGGGCACGTATTGGAGTGATCTGCGCGTCAAGAATGGATATACAAAACCCCATAACATAAAGCTCTGGTGCCTTGGAAATGAGATGGACGGCCCATGGCAGATCGGACGCAAGACCGCAGCCGAATATGGCCGCCTCGCGAACGAGACCGCAAACGTAATGCGTATGTTGGATCCCGAAATAGAGCTCGTCGCGTGCGGCAGCTCGGGACTCACTATGCCTACCTTCGCGGAGTGGGAGGCCACTGTACTCGACAACTGTTATGACAACGTAGATTATATCTCGCTGCATACCTATTACGGCAACAGGGACAACAATACGCCGGAATTCCTTGCGAACAACCTCGGCATGGACCGTTTCATCAAGTCCGTCGTATCGATCTGCGATTATGTAAAAGCCAAGAAGCGCAGCAAAAAGACCATCAACCTCTCTTTTGATGAGTGGAATGTCTGGTATCACTCGAATCAGGCAGACAGCGAGCTCAAGAAATGGCAGTTTGCACCGCATCAGCTTGAGGATGTCTATAACTTTGAGGATGCGCTGTTGGTGGGCAGCATGCTGATAACCCTTTTGCAGAACGCAGACAGGGTCAAGATTGCATGTCTTGCGCAGCTTGTAAATGTCATAGCACCGATCATGACCTCAGATACCGGTGCGTGGAGGCAGACGATATTCTTCCCGTACATGCATGCGAGCGTATACGGCAGGGGTACGGTCTTAAACACATTGGTGAAGTCTTCGGTATATGAGAGCGCATTTGGTGATACGCCGTATTTAGACGCTGTCGTGCTGCATGATGAGGAAAACGGTTACCTGACGATATTCGCGGTTAATAAGTCACTCGATGAGGATATGGAGATTTGCTGTGACCTCAGGCAGTTTGTGGACGCAGCGGTGAATACCCCGGCAGCTATGCATACGGTGTTGACGCACAGCGATCTGAAGGCCGTAAATACCGAGGGCAATCCGAATAACGTCGTGCCGAGCGAAAACGGCGATGCGAGCACACAGGATGGCAGGCTCAGCGCGTGCTTAAAGGCAAGGAGCTGGAATGTAATACGCATAAAGACAAATAAATGAGGATGAGTTAGATGAGCGAAAGAAGAACGAAGCTGTACCGGGTTATAGCGGGGATGGTTGTTTCGGTCCTTGTGATATCGATGCTGAGTGTGAATGTATTCGCCGAGGGTGCGAATATGTTCACGGATATAGATACACATTGGGCAAAGGGACAGATACAAAATATCGTAGACAGGGGCGGCATAACAGGCTATCCGGATGGTACATACCGCCCGGACAACAATATGTCGCGCGTAGAGGCGCTGTCCGTAATCATCAAGAGTGCGGGCGCGGGGCTTTTGGTCAGTATAGACCGTGGTTCGGAGGCTTATAAGGGATTTATGCCCGAGGTAGTCGAGGGCTACTGGGTGAGGGATCTCGCGTATACAGCTGATGTAACAGGGCTTAAGGTCACATGGGACAACACCGTCGAGGAATGGAACAAACCGATCATACGCTCGGAGCTTGCGGGGATCATCATCGGCGCAGGTGAAAAGTTCAAGAACGACTCATATGAGATCAAACCCGGCATAGAGGATGCGATAGGGGATTATAAGTCCGATATAGCCACGTTGCCGCAAGCCGACGAGATATTAAAGGCGTATAGCTGCGGCATCATGATCGGTATGAAGCCCGATACCGGGGATTTTGTACCGGCTGCGAACGCTACGCGCGCGCAAGTCGCCGTAATGGTCACCCGGCTCATCGATCCGTTCTCGCGCGAGAATCTGACAGCAATAACAAAGCCCGAGGTAAAGGGCGAAGTACTCTCTATCGCACAGATAAAGCAGGTTTACGGCTTGACCGTAAACGATCCAGACAAGGCGTTGCAAAACAGTACCGAGTACATGGAAATGGTCAATCAAGTGCTCGAGAGCATATCACCTACGTTTATGAAGGCGCTTGTCGGCTACTATGAGAAGAAGGGCATACCGTTTGCGTTCACGGTCAGTAAGCCGACACAGGAAGCCTTGGATCTGAATGCGGGTGGCTTTACCTCATACTTTACAGAGCTGGATATACAGATGTTTGTGCCGCAGGGTAGCTTCCAAGGGGGCATGACGGTTCCGATCATCGCACATGAGTTTGGTCATGCTATCCACTACGCGATCGAAGAATGCGATACGAGCTTTCAAGAAAAGTTGAAAGCACTCAATAAAGGTGTTTCGTATCATAATTCGTTCTCGATAGATGATTCGTATATATTCGCTAACGATTACGGTGTGACCGGATATTATGAGGATGCCGCGTGTATCTTTGAGGAACTGATCAGCAATCCTCAGAAGATGAAGGAAAAGCTCTCAGATCCGCGATATGCTCCGTTAAAGAGCAAGGCGCAGCTGTTGGATAATCTCGCTGCATTGTATATCGCTCCGCTCGGGGAGATTATGGACCCGGCCAGATAGTAATAAGATAGAGAAAGGGCTGCTGCAAAAAAAATACCACGGATTTGTAGAAAAATCCGTGGTAACGCTTTTATTTTGCTGCAGCCCCCATATATTTATACGCTACCATTACGGCACGTTGATGCTCATTTGCAAAGCGTAGGTTGCCGTTGTGTGTGCTGCTGCCGTAGAAGTGCAGACATACCTGACCCTGCATACCGTTGTGATTATTTACGCCGCCGCCGTGAGGCATACCGTTTATAGATGCGGGTAACACCCTGCCGTTTATATTTACGAGTACGGGCCGTGGATCCCAACTCCAGACACCGTTGTATGTACGCTTCAATGCTTGCGTATCGTCTGTGGTAACAGGCTCAATATCGGCATGCAGGCCGTTTGAAAAGCTCCTGACCATGTATACGATGCCCGTATAGATGTCAAATATCGGTAAGTCCAACCCGATCGGTAAAATGTTTCGTACCTCGCTCCATGGTGTCAGATCGGCGGGGGATTCATTTATGAGTTGATGCATCTCTGTTTTCTTGGATACATACTCGGCCTTTAAAAAGCCTGCCTGGTTATCTACCGTCGCATAATAGAAACCTACTGACTCGCCGATAACCTCGACCGGTGTACCGCGTGGGATTACCTTGATGATCTCGGAATCCATGGATGATCCGGTTCGGAAGTTTACATTATCATTTGTAACATATTCGCTGTCTGCCGCATACGCATTAACAAACGGAAACACAAATGTCAGTACCGCGAAAAATGCAGAAAAAGCAACATACTTGAAAACTTTTGTTAATAAATATTGTCTCATCGCGTAATCATTCCTTTATGTGTTGATAACAATATCTTAACAATTACGTAATATGTTGTCAAGCCTTTTCTTAATAAATTTTTGTTTGCATAGTCTCGGTAATATCACTATAATATTTCTCAACATTTTTATATGAATTTTCATTAAGGAGGGTAGAGTATGGAATATCGTGAAATGTATGACGAACTGATTAAAAAGATATCGCTCTACCACCCTGCCAAATCCTTCCCTATAGTTGACAAGGCATATA
>CAZUNC010000073.1:0-10779 GCA_964621475.1 uncultured Defluviitaleaceae bacterium
TCGCCTGAAAGATCGATGCCGCGAGATCGGGCTTTGCCGCACCCTCGTTTATGAGCGGCTGTATATCACTCTTTGCGAACACACCGCAACGCGCCGCTATCGGATATATGACTTTATATTCCTTTGCAAAATCGTTTAACCCTGCCGCATCTGTACGCAGAAGTGTCGCCATCTGATCCACAAACGAACCTGTGCCGCCTGCGCATATACCGTTCATGCGCTGCTCCACACCGTTTGTAAGATATATGATCTTTGCGTCCTCTCCGCCTATCTCTATGGCCACGTCCGTCTGTGGGCATAATCGCCCGATCGACTTCGTGACCGCCACGACCTCCTGCACAAAACCTATATGTAACCAATCGGACAGGGATAACCCGCCAGAGCCGGTTATCTTTGCCCGAAAATGTATATCACCGAGTTCCTGCCTTGCATCGGCGAGCATCTCGCCAAGTGTCTGACGAATATTTGAGAAATGTCTCCTATACGCGCCGAAGCGCAGATTGTTACGATCATCTATCACCGCAATCTTTATAGTAGTCGAACCTATATCGATGCCTAATCTCATTTATTTACCCCCATCGTTTTCTCTATAGAACCGTCCCAAAGTATAATCCAAGATACGTTCTAATACAATGGAAGTTTATGATCGCGTTGTCATGAAATGCTCCACAGATAATCATCCGTCCTGATGTATCCGTTCATATAGAGCTTCATCTGTGTATCCTTGTTCATGTCAAAATCCACCGCGCTATATCCCATCGTGTCTAACGTAACGGTATGAACATTGTCCGAGGCAGGTAAAAAACGTTCCTCGTTATTACTGAATATGGTCTGCATTACATCCTTTGAAAAATCCACGACGTTCCGATTATATATCGCATCGATCTTACTCGTATCCACTAACTTGAAGCCTATGATTGGTACACTGCCCGACTGCGTCGCGTCAAATATCCAGACCGGATAGTTGGACATCAGGCCACCGTCTACAAGCAGCGAGTCCTTGAGCGCGTGTGGTCTAAAGAAAAACGGTATCGAGGCACTGATCGCGATGGCCTTTGCTACCGGGAAACACATGTCCTCATCGTATTTATGCAGATCGTCTGGAAATACCGCCAATACCTTTTTATTGATATCGGAGGCCGTGACCTTTAACGGGCATATGCCCTTCTGCTCGATATCCGCAAAGCTGCGTATCCCCTTTTTAACCAACAGTCCGCTTATCCATGCCTCGAGCGGCTCCATCTTGTGCATCCCGCACTTAAAGATCAAGCTTGCAACCTTCATTGTATTCAGGCGCGGCTTATTGATGAACTGCCTGAAGTCTGCAGACACAAACGCGTCCTTTATTTCCGCAGCCGTGTAACCCGCCGATGCCAGGCCCGCGATGATCGCCCCCGCAGACGAGCCAGCCACATTCTCTATTTCAACGCGGTGCTTTTCGAGCGCCGCTATTGCCCCTGCAAACGATATCCCCAAAATCCCGCCGCCGGAAAAAACACAATTTACTTTCATCCCATTCACCGAAATATATCATCATTATGCTTATATATATGCGAGACAGGCAGGATAAGCTCATAAGAATAACTTTGTATAAAAATGGAATAATAGCAGTATCAATTTGTACAAGCAGAGGAGACATGCAAATGAACGGATGCAATGACCGAAGGGGCGTAGCGGTGATGGCTGTGGTCGTGCTTGTCCTGTTGCTACTGGCGGCCGGACTATTCTATTTGACCTACACCGCGAGCCACCCGAAGGTTTATACCGCGACATTCGTAAAGGAGGTAACCCCTTGGACATATATGTAAAGCCGAAGAAGAAGGTATCCGCTGCGGACAAGCACGAGATAATGGTAGGTGATGTCGCGGATGTAATAGCCACTGCAGACGTGCAGAAAAAGGCCGAAGATCTGATCGTCATGCACATCGACTGCGAGCATAAGCATAACTATTTAGTCAGCGTGACCGACATCATACGCACGTTAAAAAAGAAATTCCCGGACTACAGCATCGTAAACGTCGGCGAGATAGACACGGTCGTCGAGTGTCGCGCGCACAAGAGTAAGGACAACCCCTTATGGAAATGGACGAAGATCGCATTTGTCTGCCTCGTGCTGATGGCCGGTTCGTCCACTGCGATCATGAGCTTCCATTCGGATGCACAGATGCCCGAGGTGTTTAAGAACTACTACAAGATATTCTTCGGCAAGGAGACCGAAAAGCCGATGATCATCGACATCCCCTACTCGATCGGGCTCGCAGTCGGCATCGTCGTATTCTTTAACCACTTCATGGGTAAAAAGATCACCGATGACCCGACACCCATTGAGGTCGAGATGGCCACATATAATGAGGACATCACCAAGACCGTCATCGCAAGCTTTGAGGATCAGACCCCTATCACGGACAATGATGCGGCGAATACGGACAGTAAATCCATGGGGTCGGACGGCATAAAGGGTATGGACAACATACCCAAGGACGGGCCGAAGGGGGAGTAACTTATGTTAATGAAATTGTTATGCATTCTGATCGGCTTTAGCTCGGGGCTTGTGATATCGGGGGCTGTTATCGCGTTCATCACGATCTTGAGCGTCGTGCCCCGTTTAGCACAAAAGACACACACACAACAGCACATCCAGCTCTATGAAAGCGCCATCCTTGTTGGGGGCTTATTCGGTACGCTCGCGGATGTCTTTGAACTCAGGCTACCGTTCGGTCCTGTGATCGCACCGCTATTCGCGTTACTGATCGGTATCTTTATCGGCTGTGTTGCGGTGTCTCTGACCGAGGTATTAAACGTGATACCGATCCTTACGCGTCGTGCCCGGATACAGCAGGGTATGTTCTTTTTTGTGCTATCGTTGGCGCTCGGCAAAATGGTAGGCTCGCTGATCTACTACGTAATACCGGGCTTCTTCGACAAATTTTAGTTTTTGATAAGGAGGAATACATTTTGGATCAATCACAATCCGCAAAGGATCGCTACAAGAAAATGGTAGAAGAGACCTCACCCGACAGCAAGTTGATTACAAACTGCGTTAAGGCATTTATCACGGGCGGGGCTATCTGTGTGATAGGGCAAATACTTACAAATCTATATATGTCGTCGGGGTTGACCAAGGACATGTCCTCTGCTCTGACCTCCGTGACACTGATACTTATTGCGATCATCCTGACAGGCCTCGGCCTCTACGATAACATCGGTAAATTCTGTGGTGCGGGCTCTGTCGTGCCGATCACAGGCTTTGCAAATTCCGTTGCCTCCCCTGCCATCGAATACAAACGTGAGGGTTATGTGCTCGGTGTCGGCGCAAAGATGTTTCTGATCGCGGGCCCGGTTATTGTATTTGGCACGCTGACATCCGTTGTGGTCGGCTTGATCTATTATTTCCTGAAATGAGGTGAGTAGCATGCAGACATTATTCTTTAAGACCAAACCCGCCATAATCTCAACGGCCTGTATCGTAGGCCCAAAGGAGGGTCAAGGCCCCCTATCCGAGCACTTTGACAAGGTCAACACGGATGTTGAGTTCGGTGCCGACTCCTGGGAAAAATCAGAGAGCGCAATAGTCTCTGCCACAATGAACCTCGCTGTGCAAAAGGCAGGTCTGCAGCTTGACGATATTAATTTTGTATTAGCCGGCGATCTGTTAAACCAAAGCATCGGCTCCACATTCGGTATCCGCGCACTCGGCAGACCGTTTCTGGGCATATTCGGGGCTTGCTCGACGGTAGGTGAGGCTTTGGCGCTCGCGGCTGTGTTGACCGACGGCGGTTATGCGCAATACGTGCTCGGCGGCGCGTCGTCACATTTCTGCTCAGCTGAAAAAACCTTCCGTTTCCCGCTCGGCTTGGGTACACAACGCACCCCCACAGCGTCTTGGACCGTTACAGGTGACGGCTCGTTCGTGATGTCCGCCTCGGCAGGAGGACCCGATGTTGATCACTACCCACGCGTTACCGCCGCAACGGTCGGCAAGATCATCGATATGGGCATAAAGGACACCAACAACATGGGTGCTGCGATGGCTCCCGCAGCCGCAGATGTGATCATAAACCATTTTCAGGATACAGGCCTAAAGCCCTCGGACTATGACGCAATAGTGACAGGCGATCTCGGGATCTACGGACATGACCTATTGGTTCAGTTGCTTTTGGAAAAGGGGTATGACATTTCAAACAACTCGACCGACTGCGGTATATTGATCTTTGACAGTGAAAAGCAGGATACACACGCAGGCGGCAGTGGTTGCGGCTGTGCGGCCTCGGTGTTCGGCGGATATTTCTATAAACAATTAAAGAGTGGCATCATCAAACGTATGCTGCTGATACCTACAGGCGCGTTAATGAACTCCATCACCGCTCAGCAAGGTGAAACCATCCCGGCTATCGCCATTGCTGTCGCGATAGAAGGCGCAGCGCGTTAAAAGAAAGGATGATCATAAATGGAATATTTAAAGGCTTTCATTGTGGGTGGGATTATTTGCGTGATCGCGCAGATACTCATCGACAAGACAAAGCTTACACCGGCGCGGATACTCGTGTTGTTCGTCGTGTTGGGCTGTGTGCTCGGAGGGCTCGGCTGGTATGAAAAGCTTGTGAATTTCGGGGGTGCCGGTGCGACGGTGCCGTTGCCGGGCTTCGGATACCTACTCGCGAAGGGCGTAAAGAAAGAGGTCGATGCGGAGGGGCTGTTCGGTGTATTGACGGGCGGCTTTAAGGCTATGGCGGCGGGTGTCACGGCTGCTGTCGTGTTCGGCTTTTTGTCTTCACTGCTGTTTAATCCTAAGGAGAAGGGCTGAGTCTTATGGATGATTTAAGATTAAACACCGCACTCATGCAAAACGTAAATGCGCTGAACCAGTGCTTTAATGATTGCGGGGATTTTACACAGCGTAGCTTCCCGCTCAACTTCGGCAGCAATCTGATGGGATATGTGGCATATCTGGACATGCTCGTAAACCGCGAGATCATCGAATGGCGTATCATCGAACGCATCATCGATACAAACGGCACCAGCCACGCCGACAACGCAAGCAACCCAAGCGAAGCAGGTAGTGTCTCGGCTGACGAAGTCTTTAACATCATCACGGGTGGCGGCCTTGCGATGGCGGACTTCTCGATCTGCGATAAGGTATCCGATCTTTGCGATGCGGTTTTGGGCGGCGATACGATCCTGCTCGTGGACGGCTGCGCAAAGGGCATCATCGTCTCCACAAAGGGTTGGCCCAACCGCGGCATACCGACCGCCGAAAACGAGGTCGTCGTACAGGGCTCACAGGAGGCGTTTACCGAGGTCTTTAGGATGAACACCTCGTTGTTGCGCCGCCGTATACACGATACACGCCTCAAATGCAAGCAGCTCACATTGGGCAAGCGCTCAAAGAGCAATGTCGCTATGATGTATATGTCTGATCTCGTACGGCCTGAGATACTGTCCGAGACGGAGAAGCGGTTAAACGCTATTAACATCGATGCCGTGCTGGATAGTGGTTATGTTGAACAGTTCATAGAGGATAACAAGATGTCGCCGTTCCCGCAGATACAGATCACCGAACGCCCCGACAAAGCCGCCTCCGCAGTGCTCGAGGGCCGTATCGCGATCGTCGTTGATAATTCACCGACCGTTTTGATCGTACCGGCTGTGCTCGATACCTTTTTCCAGTCATCAGAGGATTACTACCAACGCTTCATGATCATGTCGTTCACGCGATTGATTAGATACGCGGCCGCATTTGTATCATTGATTCTACCGGGCCTATATATCGCGGTGACTGTCTTCCATCCGTCCACGTTGCCTACCCTATTGATATTGAAAATGGCCGGTGCGCGGCAAGCCATACCGTTCCCGCCGCTGATAGAGATATTGTTAATGGATCTGGCGTTTGAACTACTGCGTGAGGCCGGTATCAGACTGCCCGGTGCTGTCGGCGGTACGATCGGCATCGTGGGCGGCATCATCGTAGGTCAAGCCGCTGTCGAGGCCGGTATCGTGAGCCCTATCGTCGTAATCATAGCAGCCCTCACAGGCATCAGCTCATTTGCAATACCGAATATCTCGCTCGTGTCCGGGTTGCGTTTATCTAAATATCTGATCTTGTTCACATCCTCGTTGCTTGGTTTGTTTGGGTTCTGGGTCGGCGTACTGCTCGTGATTATTCACTTAATATCTCTGAAGAGCTTTAGCATCCCCTATATGTTCCCGTATACAACCGGTGAGATAGCGGGCAACTCAAACATGCTCGATTCTATTTTCCGTGCACCGTTGTTTAGCATGAAGAAGCGCCCCGTGTTTACTCGCTCCGGTGCGGGCACAGATCCCGATGCCGCCCAGCGTCAAGGTTAAGGAGGCTTTCGTTTGAATAACAACACCATATCACTGCGACAATTTCAAATGCTTCTATGGATACAGTGCTTCGGCATGGGTGTCGTGTTCCTGCCGCAATCGCTGTATGCAGATGCGACATTACTGTCCGTAATCGTAGACTGGGGCGTTTGTCTGCTGTTCGGCGTGATCGTCACATACCTCGCGTGTAAAATGCGTGGCATGATCACATCCCACGGCCCGCTGTCTTTTGTTGCAAAGCTTATCTTCTGTGTCAAATCCGTCATAGGTCTCGCGGTGTTCATCTGCATATTCTCGGAGATCATCTCGAACACGATTTTACCCTCAACACCTACGCGGGTTATTTTCCTGACCATCTTAACTCTCGGCGCGCTGTCTGCGGTTTGCGGTCTGCGTCTCGGCTCCGACCAACTCGCGCGAAGCGCTGCGTTGTTGTTTTATGCGATATTTGCACCGTTTGTGTTGCTGTTTATATTCGGTATATCCGACATGCGCACCGCTAACCTGATGCCTCTGCGCTTGATCTCATACAGCCAGTCGAGCCCATATATGCCGCTCGGCATAGGCTTCAATCGTTACGGGGTATTGGCATTGTTTATGTTCTTTTGGTCCGACACATTGATCGTTACGTCGGCTCTTACGAACAGGCCCGAGAAATCCCCAAAGGCCGCCGTGACAGCCACACTCGGTATCGGCGTGTTTATGGGATTGCTGCTTGTCGGTGTGCTCGCGCGTTACGGGCGCATCGCTTACCGCTTGCAATGGCCCATACTCGAGATGATGAACAACATACGTCTGCCCGGCGGCTTTGTGGAGCGTACCGAAGCGTTGATGGCTGCGTTCTGGATTATGTCCGCGTTTATCATCATCGCCGCTGGATTACTGCTGCCGCTGCGTTTGCTGTTAAAATCCGACGGTGAGCGCAAGCCCGCCGCGGCATGGATAGCGGTTATTATTGTCTCGTTCGTCGTCTATGCGGTCTCGACGATGTTTAAGAACGCACAAGCCGCTGTGGACTTCTGCACGGGATGGTTCTTTGTGTTTACGATCGCAGCGCAGCTACTGTTACCGCTGCTGTCAGGTTATGCCAAGCCTACTACGCGCAAGCACGCCTCAAGCGGAGTAGCGATGCTCTGTGTGGTCTGTATATCATGCGCGTTACTCACGGGTTGTTATGACGGTGTCTATCCCGAGGGCAGAGGTTTTGTAATCTCGGTAGGCTTAGACCTCACGGACAACGGCGAATATGAAATATCACTCGCACTACCGAACGCTGCCGCAACGGCCAAGCAAAGCGGCGACGAGGAAACCAAATCCGTAAAGAAGGCTTCGGGCAAGACCTTTACGGACGCACTTACAAAGTGCGAGGCATTGACTTCGCAGAGGTTGTTTCTGGGGCAATCCAAGCTGATAGTGTTCGGAAAGGAACTGCTTGCGGATGCTGATAAGTTGCGTGAGGCTGTACGTGAGCTCAAACGCAATAAACGCATCTATGATCATGTGATTGTCTGTGCCGCAGACGGCAAGGCCTCGGAGATACTCGAGAGCAAAGCCCCGGGTGAAAGCACGGTAGGGTTATATATAAACGAGTATTACAAGGACAAGAACAACGGCGCGGGCAAGACGTTTCGTAAGGACTTCGAGGGCGTAGCGGAGGATCTGAGTGAAAACGGCGAGACGATATTACCGGTTATAAACGACAAGCTCGAGTTTGACGGAGCCGTGATCGTAAAGGATTTCAAGACTGTGGGTACGCTCAAGGACGAGGCTTTGCGCGGCTATCTCTGGGCTCGCTACAATCAGCGCGGCGCGGTGATCGAAACCGTAGGGAGCGCGGATTATAGTAACGCAATAGAGGTCACGCGTTCAAAGACTGTCTATGTATTTGCTGAGCAGGATGGCTTATCCATTTCAATTCGCACGACCATCCACACTAAATCAGATATCCCCGAGCTCGACCCGCGCGAACACGAAAAAGCCGTAGCGAAGGAAATCCTCACTACGGCGGGGTTATTAAAGGAATATAACGCGGACGCATTATTGCTCGCGGACGAGCTGCGTCGGCAAAACTATGAATTGTATCAAAAATACGCGGATGACAAAGAGGCACTCAGCGCTGCGATAGCCTCAGCGGATATCAGCGCAGAGGTTACGATATATTAACGTTGCATCGGGCGGGGTATGGCTATGCCGTTGACTATCTTTGTTTCAAAATAGCCCTCCATAGCCTCCCGCAGTGACTGTCTGGCTTCCTCCTCGGTCAAACCCGTGCTCTGGCAGCCATATAGTTCCTCTATCGTCGCATGGTAATACGTACCCGCGTCGTCGTTGATCTCTTTTACAACGAACGCGTATTCCATATCCATATACTGCTTTAGCAGCTCGGTGTGTTGAGGCGTCAAGCCTGTTAACTGATCTACTTTCACCCGTCCTGTCCTGAGTGCCATCAGCTTATACCCCTCAATATTTCTTTTAGATAAATGGGTTTCAACGGAAACTCATTTTTTATTGTAATGACCTTGCCCTTTGGATTGATGTAGAAATGGTGCGAGCCCTTTACGCGGTCACGCCTGTATCCGAATGTAACCAATACCTTTTCGGCATCCTCAATACTAACCCCGACCTTATCTGTTGGCATCTGTGACTCTCCCTAAAAGCTATTGATGAACTATTCTAACATCTATTTCACGTTCTGTAAATATTCCTCAACAGACGTACCGATGGCTTTTCCTATCGCCTGTTGGTTTTCTGATTTTATGAGCCATTCGTAATCCTCCGGGTTCGAAACAAACGAGGTCTCGAGTATCAGCCCCGGACAATTCGTAATGCGCGCCATCGCGAGATTGCCCACACGCGGCGGTTTCGAAACAAAGCCCATCTTGCCAGCTACGGACGAATTGATTAAGTTGGCTGCCTTTAGGTTAAAGTCAAACGCGTAAAATGTCAGAAATCCCTTTGTCTGTACATAGTCTGCCGTCACTGGCATCGAGTTACAGTGAACAGACACTGAGATGTCAGGCTTTTCTTCTATGATCCTATTGACCCTATCCGTCAGGCCGACGGTGCTGTCATCCGTGCGTATCATTATGACCTTCGCACCCTTGGCGGTCAGATATTCTTTTACCGTCTTTGCTATCTCAATGTTTATATCCTTTTCCAACGGCCCCTTCGCACCGGCCGGGCCCAACGCGCCGTTTTCCTTACCGCCGTGACCCGCATCCACGAGCACCGTCGCACCCGCAAGCGTACCGTTCATAAGCTTCGGCTTTAGCTTCACGCCGAAGTTCAACCTATTCCCCTCCACGGTCGTATAGAAACCGCTCGGCTTCGAGGTATAGTACAGTGTATATACCGCATCCTTGCCGCGTTGCTCGGCCTCCATCCTGTCGAATATACTCCCTGACAGGTTTAGACCTGTATTCAACACGCTCGTCTCGTAGATCGTGAACACGACCTTGGTTTCGTCCGCGGCCACATTGTAAAACATCGGGAGCTTCATATCAAACGCGATCTCCGTCGTGTTCTTGTTTACGTTCTGCGCGAGTGTGAGCCTCGTCACCGCGTTTGAACGCGCGCCCTCTTTTATCTCCTTGATTACGTCTTTATATACATAGGTGTTGTCCGACAGGCGGTACATATCACTGCTCTCGCCGATCAGCCGCACGACCGTTCCCTGCGACAATGGAAACACGAGCTTATCTGTATCCTTCGGATCGGATGTGCGTGTGATGTTGTTGCGATCGATCACACCATAGGTCGGAGCCTTGTCATACGGCCAGAGGTTTTCTTCCTTCTTGATGACCGTTATGGTCTTGACGTTTGCACCGTTTTTTATGGTAAACATGTTTTTGCCGTTTACAAGAGGTTGATACGACGCAAAAAAACCGTTTGGTGTAACCTTGACGGCGTCGCCGTTTATCGTTACCGGATACGATGGATTGGCCGCTCCGAGAAAGCTGATACTCTCAGAAAACGTCGAGGTATTATCCGCCGGTTGGGAGACGATCAGTTCCTTTACCGGCGTGTATGAGGTCGCACCATAGGCCGTCTGCAGCGGGATAAATGATGGAGGCATAAGCGCCATAAGCGCCGAGCAGGCTATTGCACATATAGTATGTATTCTTTTCATGGGATGATCCTTTCTTTATTTGTTCTATATAGATCTGTTATTTCGAATGGTTATCTGTATCTATGCTATGCAATGATCCGCTTCGCCGCTTTCTTGGTTCAGCGGATACTCATCGGATGCCTGCGACAGCTTGTCGTAACGATAACCGCAATATAGCAATACTTGATCATATGTAATACCTAAATATCCAGCAATGGCTAAAGCATTCAGATATGCACCCTTAAACTGCTTAAGCATTTTTTCAAGGCTGCTAATATCTATTGTTTTCTTAAGCTCAAAGATATGCAATCTGCACTTCTCCG
>CAZUNC010000074.1:0-10663 GCA_964621475.1 uncultured Defluviitaleaceae bacterium
AATTATACCCAATGGAATCAATCTTTGCAATGTTCTAATGTTTGTTCGATATAATAAAAAACGGCTGCCATATAAATGGTAGCCGTTTTTATTTGGACTTATAAGCCTGGTGCGGTGGGTTCTGTATGGAATAAATATCTGATCTGATAGATTTTATCTACAATACGCAGCATGGGATTATTGGGGTCGGGGGTGAACGAGACTATTATCTGGCCGCGCACCGATGCACTCCTAAACGGGATCGCGGTTCCGCCGTTGAGGGCCGCGTAAAATAAGCGTAGCTTCTTTCTATAGTCGAGGGTAGGGCCTGGGGTAACGGCCAGATAGTCAGTAGGCTCGTATAATGCGAAGGCCTTGGCATCTGCGGAGAGATTTGGGATATTTATATTCAGGTCCAAATACCTCATTAATAATTCCTGCCTAATTAGCCTCAGCGTATATGCGCTGCTGTAATACCTCCCGAGGGTGTTGGCATCAAAGCTATAGTTGCCGTTTACGACCACCAGGAAATCTCTGTAGTAATACAGGTGGTTGATGTGATCATTGGCATTCTCGGCGGGGACAATCTTTATCGGTGAGGGGGACGGTGGATTGTTAAATAATATTTCGTATCGGTTTTCTGGTGTATATTCCGGTGAGAAGTTGGAGCTTGTTAGCGATATGTTCTCAACGGGGTATCTACCTTCGAGTGCTGTCAAAGCTTCAACCAGGATCTCTGCTGTCAGATCATCCTGTTGATGAACCCCCTTTGCCTCAAGCAGGCTTAGAATTTCCGTTTTTAACTGTGTGTTTTTAAACCAATTCTCAAACGTGGTGAAATTGTCTTTTGCGGTCCAGAGTAAATCAAAGCTGTTGTACCAACTGAGATCGATGCCCAATGTAGTAAGTAGTACGGAGCCCCTGGACAGATATGTGTCCATGTTAAGGGGAACTGGCATGCCTGCGTCTCCTGTCAAAGCCTTGTAAAAGGTGTCAAGGATCTCGGGCCTTGGGGAAGGTGTCGGGGTAGGCTCCGGTGTCGGGGCAGGAGTAGTCTCCGGCTCGGGTGTCGGGGCAGGAGTAATCTCCGGCTCGAGTGTCGGGGCAGGAGTAGTCTCCGGCTCGGGTGTTGGGGTCGGAGTAGTTTCCGGTGTCGGGGCAGGGGTAGTCTCCGGCTCGGGTGTCGGGGTAGTAGTAGTCTCCGGCTCCGGTGTCGGGGCAGGGGTAGTCTCCGGCTCCGGCATTGGAGTGGCTGTCGGCAACGCTGGCAATATAGGCGTCGTCGCGGGTGTCGGTGGAGCTGGAGTTATATACTCACGGGTTTGATATATTACCGATGTATCCATATTCTGGGTAGGTGTGGAAGACGACGATGGTGCATATGTTGGCGTTTCGGTCAATGCCGAGGTTTCCGGCGCAAACGTATCGGTTGTTACTGCGGGCGATTCGAGCCTTGCAGGCATGCTTGTATACGATGTCAGGGCGATCTGTTGGGATATACGGGTGTTATATTGTGTGATCACGGGTTGATTTCGGTCAAAGCTTTTTATTAGCATATTGCTTATGGTTGAATTATGTAAGTGCATTTCCGGCGAACCCAATACAATAAGCATGCCATTTACCGTAACGTTGTTCAGAGAGAGGTTTTTGGTCGTCGGCAGAACATACAGGTTACCGCTTATCGTTGTGTCTGAGAGCGTCACGATGGAAGTGGAAGTGGCCAGGTTTGCGTACGCAGACGACGACATGTTATCCGAGATCCCCAAGGCCGAGCATAAAACGGAAGCAAAGTCCGCGCGTGTGAGTGGGGTGGTATCGGAGTAGATGATGTTGTTTTTTGCATAGAAGTTTTTGAAATTATTGCGAAACGGACTGTCTGAGAGGATGAAAAAGAAGCGGTCAAGGATTTGAGCGACATATGATTGTGAGACTGGGGTGTCAAATGCGAGGTCGGGGTCAAAATACCCGGCCTCTTTTGCTGTCTGGATAGATCCTGCAAACCAGGAGGTTTCGGCAAGGCGCGCACGGGAATAGAGCCGGTCAAATCCCATTAAACGGTTCATGACGGTTATGAACTGTGCATAGGTGATGGGCTCATCCGGCTTTTGAGTGCCGTCGTCGTAACCGATGAAGATACCGAATTTGCTCAGCTGCGATAGACCGATATCTTGATCCGTTTGAGAATAAATCGGGATAACATCCGCAAATGTAAAAGCGATGATGAGTAATGTGACGGTTAGTGCTTTCATTATCTACGCCCCATTTCAATGAAGCAATCATAACACATCGTATATAAATGACAAGATACGACAAGATAATGCGCGTGCCAGACTATATGAATTGTTTTCAGAACGGTACAACTATCTGTGTAAGGGCTGTATGGATATACTTGACCCATCAGACGACGAAGGGAGGTGAAGCAAATGGCGATTACTGAGGGAAACGTAAAAGCGAAGATCAAGCTCGAAAGCTATAACGACGGCCCGGTATTCTATGTATCTAACATTGATCCGGAAGTTACACCTACAGCTGCAACATTTATGGCGGTGTGTTATGGCAGACTGGGCAAAAACGACATCGGAGCTGTCAGTCTCGTAAAGGAGACGGAGCTGGAGGAAACCGCTTAACAAAACAGGTCTTATGAACATGAGGTGGACTATAGTGAGGGGAGGTGAACAATGTGCCTACGAATCAACTGGAACTGGGCTTTATGACGAACTCGAATAATGTAATGAAGCTCAGCATACCGAGGGCGAATGCGTCGCTGGACGCAAGCGCTATAAAGGATGCAATGGATGCGATGATAGCCACAAACATCGTTACGAGCGATCTGGGGCTGATATCTCAGAGGGAGAGCGCGATCCTGTACACGACGACTAAGACGGAGTTTGCCACCGTGTAGCATAGCGGTACCAATGTCTGAAGGGAGGTGAAAACATGGCGGCAGGGGATGTCATTGAAAAAAAGCTTACGCTTAAGTACGACAAGGGATCGTTTAGCTTTTCAAAGGTTGCGTTAACAGCGCAAAATCAGGCGCTTTATAACCTCGCAAAGGCGATAAACTCCGTGCAAACGGATGTCTGCAAAACGATCACAAAGACCGAAACAATCGCGATGTTCTAAACAAAAGTCCAAGCCTAAGGAGAGGGGGTGAGAACATGGCTGATAAAAAGACCTATTTGTTGACGGTTTTCGCGACGGATACCGGCAACAAGATAAATTTCCGTGTCAACGACGCTCGGGAGGATCTTTCATTCAATGAGCCCCGTGCAGAGCTGGGCGCGATAATAAGCGGCAATCCGTTTGACAAGAAATACGGCAATATTGAGAGGATCGAATCCTGCGTGCTGTATACGACTGCGCCTACTGAATTTAACGTAAAGGCATAAGCCATGTCGGGCAGGGTGATGAAGGGAGGTGAAAATGATGGCGGTAACCGTAAAGGGTCAGACGTGTAAGGTCGTACTGGATTACGGCAGCGGCAAGGGTAGCTACACGATCGGAAACCTCAATCCGGCTGCGACCTCACAGCAGCTATACAATCTCGGCGCGGGCATCAATAAACTGCAGGCCAAGTTGAAGTCGGATTTGTACATGGTTCGTGAGTATACGCTTGAGGACCTTGTATAAACACCGGCACTATATAATGAAAGGGGGTGCGGGGAATGGAAAACAGGAACACGGTGATATTAAGCTTTGACACGGATTTTAGCGATGTGCTGACGATAACGGTGCCAAGGGCCAAGATCGGATTGAACGTGGCACAGTGTATAGCCGGAATGGACGCGATCATGGCATCCGGTGCGATCATGAGCACGGACGGCAAACCCATAGCGCGTAAAAAGGCTGTGTACAACGCCGTTTCGGTCAATGAGGTCGCGCTTGCGTGATACATCTAATTAATAAGGGGGTGAAGATGCATGGATGAAACAATCGCTTCTGTCAGACTGGTAATGAAGTATAGCAAGGGCTCGTTTTCTTTCCAAAAGGTCAAGATGACGGCCGCGGACACACAGATCTTTCAGTTAGGCAAGGCGTTCGCGCAGCTGCAAGAGGATCAGCCGAACGCTATCTGCAAGACTGTAAAGACCTTACTCGAAAACAATTGATGGGAGGTGAAGTACGATGAATACATACTACATTGCGACGTTTAAGACGAGCTTGGGCGCGGATTTCAATCTGAGGATCGGAAACGCGAACCCCGATATAACGGCTGCGGAGGCGTTTGATGCGCTCGAAGAGATAAAGGACGCAAATGCGTTTTTGCCTAAATACGGCGAACTGATCTCGGCAGATAAGCTGATGCTGTACTCGGTCACGGCGACGGAGCTCGCGGTGGTATAAACATATAACCTAAAATAAGTATAGAACAAGGGATTGCCTATAATTGGCGGTCCCTTGTTTTTTTGTGCGTGGCATGTATATAATGCACAAAACGGGCCAAGGTCGCATACAATGACGGGAGGGTTTTTTTACATGGAGGCTATAGGTATGAGGATATCGGGTATCACTACAGAAGAGATACATATTCCTTTAAAAACGCCGTTTAAGACCGCGCTGCGACAAACGGACAGCTTGAGCAGTGTCATTGTGCGGATACAGTGTGACAGCGGTGCGGAGGGTATCGGTGAGGCCGCGCCTGTAGCTATGATTACAGGTGAAACAATCGCTTCGGTCACGGAGGTTATAGCGAAATACATAAGGCCGGCGATCATAGGCATGGATATACGGCATATCGGCCACATATGCGATCGTATACAGGCCTCTGTGTACGGGAACCACAGCGCAAAGGCCGGTGTGGAGATCGCGGTTTACGATCTGTTCGGGCAGAGTTGCTCTATGCCGCTATACAGCGTGCTGGGCGGTTATACGGACTGCGTTGAAACGGATCTGACGATCAGTATAGGTAATGCGTCGAAAATGGCTGCGGATGCCGCCGACGCGGTGCATAGGGGTTTTACGGCGCTAAAGCTAAAGGTAGGCAACGAGGGCATGGGCATCGTGCAGAAGCTTGTGGAGCTTTCCGAGCAGATAAATGCGGCTGCCGGTCAGGATAATTGCATAAGCCTACGTGTGGATGCAAACCAAGCATGGGAGCCAAAGGATGCTGTAAGGATCATAAGAGCGCTCGAGGATAATGGCCTGAATATCGAATGCGTGGAGCAACCCGTCAGAGGCCATGATATCAGGGGGTTGAAGCTCGTAAAGGATCATGTAAATACGCAAATAATGGCTGACGAGGCGGTGTTTACACCCGAGGATGCCGTGAATGTGCTGCGTGCGGATGCGGCGGATATCATTAATATAAAGCTAATGAAATGCGGCGGCATACGTAACGCGCTAAAGATCGCGGCGATAGCAGAGGGTTTTGGTGTCAGATGCATGATGGGGCAGATGCTTGAGTCCGCGGTCGGAACGGCAGCGGCGGCGGCTGTCTGCGCATCGAATAAAAATATAGTGATGGCTGATCTGGACGGACGAGAGCTGTGCTTGAGCAGTCCGTTTACGGGCGGGCCGGAGTTCTCGGAGAACAAGATCATTTTAACAGCTGCGCCAGGATTGGGGATGCGTTTATGAGGTGGCCGAAGTTTATAAAACCCGGGGATAAGATCGGGCTCGCTGCTCCTGCCGGACCCGTGGAGCCGGAGGCTCTTGAACGTGCGGTCGCGTATATGCAATCAAAGGGCTATAGTGTAGTGGCAGACCGCGATGCGATCGGCCAAAGTGTCGCACTGCCGTATCTTGCGGCTGATGATTGGGCGCGGGCACAGGCGTTTAACGCACTTGTTCGCGACCCGGAGGTCAAGGCAGTGATTATGCTGCGTGGCGGATACGGTTGCCAACGCATTTTGCCGCTGATAGATTACCAAGCGATAAGCGAAAATCCGAAGATTATAGCAGGTTATAGCGATATAACGGCACTACATACTGCGATACAAAACAACTGCGGGCTCGTGACCTTTCACGCGCCGATGGCAGCTGTTGAGTTTTCGTGCGAAAACACCTGTGGGGAAGATTCGGAGCATTCGTTTTGGGCGTATATTACAGGCTGTCTAAAGCAAGATATTTGCTGTGGACAGCCTGTTTTTGCTTATAACGCGGGTTCGGTGAGTGCGGAGGTTGTTGGCGGGAATTTGACATTGATTTGTTCATCACTCGCTACACCGTTTGAGATCGTTACAAAAAACAGGATACTATTTATTGAGGACATAGACGAGGCACCGTACCGCATCGATCGTATGCTACTACAGCTGCGATACGCGGGTAAGCTTGCTGACTGCGCGGGGTTTATAATAGGCGGGTTTACGGGCTGCGGCGAGGATGATACCGGCAAAAACGAGGCTCTGGATCGGATCATGTGCGAGTATATCATATCTGAAGGAAAGCAAGTGATATATGGATTTCCGTGCGGGCATATGTCGCCGAACCTCACATTACCGCTCGGCGCGAGGATCAAAATAACAGCGCATGAGGACGGCAGCGGCGAGATAATACTTGATGAGCGGAGACAGGAATGAGAAACGTAGATATGGGAATGGGGAGCGGATGTAGAATAGAGGGAGCGGGGGTAGATATGTATAAGAGGGTTGTAGTGATGGCGGCTGTCGCGGCTGTGAAGACACAACCGGACATACACGCGGAGCTTGCGGATGAACTGCTCTACGGTATGGAGGCGGAGTTGCTCGAGGATAACGGGGCATGGGTATATTTGAAGAGTTTCTATGGGTATAAGGGCTATGTGCAGAAATCGGACCTGCATACAGTCGGGATTCGGGGAAGCTTGATGACAGTGAATAACACTGCTGCGGATGTGTTGAGCGAGCCCGAAGTGGAGTCTGAATGCTTGATTACATTGACACGCGGTTGCATAGTCGATGTGACCGGAGGAGGGGAGGGGAGTAGTAGGGGAGAGGAAAATCCGGACTGGACACGTATTGTGTGCATAGGTACGGGTAAGACGGGATACATAAGGAAAGCGTTTCTGTCGTCATATATAAAACCCGAATGGGATAGAGCCGTGCTTCACAGGGGCAACAGCCATGCGGTCAAAGCACTGCGTAGGGGTATAATCGAGACGGCCATGAAGTATATCGGCACGCAATATCGCTGGGGAGGCAAGACACCGCTCGGTATTGACTGCTCGGGTCTGTGCTCGATGGCGTATATGCTAAACGGGATCATCATCTACAGGGATGCAAAGATAGTGGACGGTTATGCGATAAAAAAAATCCCCGCCGAGTATATACGGCCAGGGGATTTGATTTATACAAAGGGGCATGTATCAATGTATATACAAGACGACAAGATAATCCATTCGTCCGTAAAGGGTAACGGCGTAAAGATAACGGGTCTTGATGCGATAGGGGAGCCCTATGCGATCGGGAGCGCAATATCAAGGGGCTGAGGTGTAGGTAATGCAATGGGTGGCGACATCGGCAGTTCGAGTTGCGTGTATCCATCTCCGATCGTGTTTTCGACGAGGCGGGACTCGATGATATCGGGTACCATGGCTACCTTCATCTGCATTTTACCGTTTACTGTAATAAAGAACCGTGCGCGTTTAAGTACCACTCCGAGCTTTTTGAGGGTCTCGAACGTGAGCTTTGAAGCGCGCCGTGCCTCAAGTATGCGACGGGCCGAGATCATGCCGATGCCCGGTACACGTAAAAGCATACGGTAATCGGCCTTGTTTATCTCGACAGGGAATTGATCCAAATGCTTGATGGCCCATTGACACTTGGGATCCATCTGCAGGTTTAGGTTTTCGTCGGGGTTTGAGAGTATCTCCGATGCTGTGAACCCATAAAAGCGCATGAGCCAATCGGCCTGATAGATCCTGTGCTCACGCAGCAGCGGCGGATTGACGGTCGGCAGCTTTGGATTTGTGTTTGCGACCGGTGTGTATGCTGAGTAAAACACACGCTTCAATTTGTATTGCTTATATAAACCCTCGGCCAGATGTACGATGCGCTGATCGCTCTCGGGCGTGGCGCCTATGATCATCTGCGTGCTCTGACCCGCGGGCACAAACGCGCGTGCGTGCTTAAACAACGCCACCTCCTCCTTGCCTCTGATAATGGAATCCTTGAGCTGCTTCATGGGTTCTAATATCGAGGCTTTTGTTTTATCCGGCGCAAACTGCTTGAGGCTGTCCTCGGACGGCAGCTCAATGTTTACGCTCATGCGGTCCGCAAGTAAGCCTGTCTGCGCCAATAATTCCTGATCCGCGCCCGGGATCGCCTTTACATGGATGTAACCGCCGAATTTGTATTCCTCGCGCACGAGCTTTAGAACCTTATATATCAATTCCATGGTATGATTGGGGCTTTTGATGATCGCGGAGCTCAGAAACACGCCCTCTATATAGTTGCGGCGGTAAAAATTCATTGCGAGCTCCGCGACCTCCCATGGCGTAAACGATGCGCGCGGCAGGTCGTTGGAACGGCGGTTTGCGCAGTATTGGCAGTCGTATATACAGACATTAGTAAGCAAAACCTTGAGCAACGAGATGCAGCGACCGTCCGACGCAAAGCTGTGACATATGCCGCAAGCCTCCGCAGAACCCAATGTTCCCCTATTGCCGGAACGTGAAACGCCGCTCGAGGTGCATGCCACATCAAACTGCGCAGCCGCAGATAGTATTTTTAGTTTTTCAAAGATGTCCATCAGAAAGCTCCCCGAACAATTGTTTGATATCGATTCGTTATACCATTTTATTGGATTGTTTGCAAGTGTTTTCGTGTATGACTTTTAGATGTCAAAAGTGCATGAATAAGTATACAGAATATTAATTGACTCGTGTAAAGTTGTATGTTAGTATGCGATTGTAATAAAAAATTAACAATTGGAGGAATTAGTTTTGAAAGCAAAGAAAGCATATTTGGCTGCTGCTTTGGCGGTTACGATGCTGTTTGGTACAGTTGCTTGTACGTCAACGAATAAGCAGCCTGCACCTGCGGCCCAACCCGCAACTAATGCGACAGATGAGACAAAGGCCGAAGACACGAAGGAAGAAACAAACACGGCGGATGCCCAAGCTGCTGCATCGGATGATATCATGACACCTTACGGCAGATATCCTGAGACATTGGTTATGACCACAGCTAAGCGTTCATCATCACAGCCGAACTTCGTAGCAGGCGAGGATGTTGAGAACAACGCTATGACCAAGTACATATTAGATAAGGTCAATGTACAGATAAAGGTTGACTGGGAAGTAGAGGGCGCTGAGTTCCCGAATAAGCTCGCGCTGATGCTTACATCAGGTTCTCTGCCTGATATGTTTACATTAGGTGCAGGGGATTATCTTCTGTACAGACAATTAGTAGAAAACGATCTGCTCGCAGACCTGAAGCCGGGTTATGATGCATGCGCAAGCGATTATATGAAGAACGCGTTTGCAACATATGAGGGCAGAAACCTTCAGCCGTTTGAAGAAGACGGTAAGCTGCTGGCATTGGCTGGCGGTCGTTACGGTTATGAGCACAACCTCGCATGGATCAGAACAGACTGGATGGAAAAGGCCGGTATGTCCGCTCCTAAGACTGTAGCTGACATCGAAGCTCTTTTGACCGCTTGGAAAAACAATCCTCCGGTCGAGAACTATGCCGGTTTGGTCCTGAATGCTAAATATGTAGCGGGTGTATACGACATGTATTCGGCGTCACCGATCATGGCTACATTTGGCGCATACCCGGGTGCATGGGTAAAGGACGATAAGGGCGAAGTCGTCTGGGGATCGACAGCTCCTCAGGTTAAAGAGGGCTTGGCTGTTCTTGCTGACTGGTACAGCAAGGGCCTTATCGACAAGCAATTCGCAACCCGTACAGCGGGCGGCGCTACCGACGCGCTTGTAACAGGCGGTCAGGCTGGTTTTGCATTCGTTCCCTGGTGGTATGTATACACAATCGGTGATTTCCCGAAGAACTTCCCGGAAGCGAAGGATGCGTTCAATGTTTACAACACACCGGTTGACGCTAACGGCAAGTACAACATTATGTTCCCGGGCGCTGCAGGCGACTACATAATGGTAAGAAAGGGATATTCCAATCCTGAAGCAATCTACAAAGTCATCAACTGCGAATTCGATATGTGGAGACAGTTTGATGAAGAGGGCGGAAATCTCATTAAGCCCAACAGAGACAATAACGTAAGCTGGACATATATGTTCCCGACCAGCGGATTTAACATCGAGCCTTCAACATGTATCCCGGATATCGGCAAGCTCTCAAAGGCTTATGTCGAGACAGGATCGGATAACGGCGTAGATCCGGGCAACCCGATGAACGTCGATATGGCATTACGCGCTATGCAGTATTCTAAGGATCGTGAAGTTACAGGTATGAACTGGATCGATTACTACGGAAGATATGTGGCATCCAACATGATGACATTACCTGAGGTAGTAGTTCACCATCCGGAATACTATTTCGTAACCGAGTCCATGGCGGATCTGAAACCAAATCTTGAAACGCTTGAGCAAACAACATTCCTGAAGATCGTAACAGGCGAACTGCCGGTTGATGCGTTTGACAAATTCGTATCCGACTGGTACGCACAGGGCGGTCAGACAATGACTGATGAGGTCAGAGCAATGGTAGCTGCTCAATAATAATGCAAATATAAAATTGTTTGCGTCCGCAGGATATATTAAAGCCACTAAGGGCGTTCCTCTTAGTGGCTT
>CAZUNC010000075.1:0-10562 GCA_964621475.1 uncultured Defluviitaleaceae bacterium
TTGTAAAATCCTTTCATTTGATTCTAAGAACATTTCTATGATAATATCCTTTTAAATGTTATTTGTCAAAACAATATATATTAAAGGCAGTGTTTAAATGAAGTTAGGAATATTTAATTGGTTTGGTTACGAATTGCCGATAGAGGAGCGTGTTCGGTTAATCGCAGATGCTGGGTTTGATAACATATCCATATGGTGGGGAGATCAGGATCAGGTGCCAGATATGGCGCGTCGCAGAGGCATGTTTGTCGAGAACCTGCACACGGATTATGAAAATGCCAACGCCATATGGACCGATGAACCTGAATCAGAAGGGATATTAAATAGATATCTCGATGCCGTTCAAGCGTGCGCGGAATATAGTATACCGGTTGTTGTGATTCATTTGTCCGGTGGGGATAACCCGCCGGAGCCGAGCGCATTGGGTATAGAGCGGTTTAAACGTATCACCGAGCTTGCAGAACGCAAGAATATAATCATAGCTCTTGAAAACCTCAAACGACCCGCATACATAGATTATGTCTACGAGCGGATACAATCGGACAAGCTGCATTTCTGTTTTGATAGCGGTCATGAGAACATCTATTCAAAGGGGATAGACTTAGTTGCCAAGTACGCCGATAGGCTCGCCGTACTGCATCTGCATGATAATAACGGGGCAGAGGATCAGCACCAGCTGCCCGGAGATGGGAATATAGATTGGAACGATATCGCACGTCGATTAAAGCGCGGAGGCTATAACGGTGCGATATCGTTGGAGGTTTCGCGTGTGTCCTCAAAGAGATTTGCGGATGCAAGCCCCGAGGCATTTTTGGAGGAGGCATACAAGAAGGCGCAATGGGTCGCGCAGCTTGTTACCGAAGTTTAAAACTCGCGACCAATTCACTGAGTAGGTTTGCCTGTGAGGAAAGTTGCAGACTTGCGGCGGCGCTCTCTTCACTCGTGGCGGAGTTTGTCTGCACAACATCAGAAATCTGATTGACCCCGGTGTTTATCTGGGTGATACCATCAGCCTGTTCCCTGGTTGACTTGTATATCCCGTTTATTATTTTTGATATCAAGTCGATATCGCCGATGATGGACTTTAAGGCTGCGGAGGTTAGAGCGGCTGTTTCCATACCGCTGTTTATCTTATTAATGGTATCCTCGATAAGCGCGGAGGTCTCGGATGCAGCCTTTTGACTCCTGCCTGCAAGTGAACGTACCTCCTCTGACACCACCGCAAAGCCTTTGCCCTGCGCACCTGCTCGTGCGGCCTCTATGGCTGCGTTTAAAGCCAATAGGTTTGTTTGGAATGCAATGTCGTCAATAACATTAATGATCTTATAAATATTATCTGAGGCATTTTTAATGTCGTTCATAGATTGAAGCATTTTATCCATTTCTTCGCTGCCGCTCTTTGCGTTGATGATAGACCTTTGCGACAGATCATCGGCCTCCTTGGTTTTGTCGGAGCTTTCATGGATCTGCTCGTTGATAATACTGATGGAGGCATTAAGCTCCTCTACCGCGCTGGCCTGATTGGACGCACCGTTGGCTAAGCTACTGGAGGTTTCGGATATCTGCTTGGCCCCGGACAATACATTGTCCGCAGAACCGCGTATCTCCGATATAGTATCGCGCAGTGTATGGGTTATTTTATTGATGGAATCCTTTATCATGCCAAATTGACCCATATACTCGCGTGTAATACTCTTATGCAAATCGGATTGGGATATAGTATCCAATACGTCGGTTATTTCATTGATATAGGAGCCTATAGAGGTTACCATTGTATCAAAGGCATTCATCATGATACCAAAACTACCCTTGTAGTCTTTGTTGATTGATACATTAAAATTACCTGCAGAGAGCTGGGCTAATACGGCGTTGGCTTCATCGATAGGTTCGTTGACAGCCTGTAAAAGGGCATTTAACGCCTTGGTGAGCTTTTTCCAGTCTCCCTCATATTTACGCTCATCTGCTCGAGCATCTAACCTACCCTCTACAGCGTCGTTTATTAGCGCGTTTACATCGTTGTTTACGGATACCAGATTCCCTTTCAGCTTATCAAAGCTCTGATTGGCGATAGCCTTTTTTCCCGGAAACTGCGTAAGCTCGTAGCTAAAGTTACCTCCGCCCACCTGGTCGTAGGCATCAAGCAATACACGCAACTCGTCAGCATTTGACTTGATAATGCCGTTGACAGCCTTTACGGTAGCCAGATACTCGCCCGAAAAGCCACTTTCGTCGATACGCGCATCAATGTCCCCATTTACCTTTAGCTCGACTGAGGTGACTTTTATGTTTTCCAAAAGGTGTTCAAAGGTATCACGCATGTTGGCAAACGATATGGTGAGCTTTCCTATTTCATCGTTCGACCTTACCTTCAGGTCGATATCAAAGTTGCCTGCGGATATCTCCAATGCGGCATGCTCCAGCTCATTCAATGGTTTCAAGGCTTTCTTTATTATAAAGGAGGTGAGCACCGCAAACACAATCAACGATAATACGCAAAAAGCAACGATGGTGTAGTTGAACGTCCTAATAGGAGCGTACACCTCTTCTTCTTGGACACTCGTGATGCTCATCCAGACCGTTTTTGACGTACCTACATAAAAGGGCACACAAGCCCTGTATTCTTTTGTACCGTCCTTAGATTCGTCTACAAAGGTTTTTATGGCCTTTTCCTCGACCACAGACAAAATCATTTCTGGGTTTTTGCTACGTGTTGCGTCTATGAACTTCTTGCCGATGGCAGAAGGGTCTTTTGTGTTAATAATATAAGTTTGGTGCCCGCAGACGATTGAGTTGACAAAGGTCTTATAACCGCCGGTATTATATTCAATAGAGTTTAACAGCGCGGTATCCACATCACTACCGATAACACCGAGACAGTTGTCGTTATCGTCAAGCAGCGGCTGCAGCACCGTAATAACCGAATACTCCTTGCCGTCGATCAATTTCTTATGCGGATCGAGTATGGCCATATTTTTGTTCTTTTCAATATCGGCATAAGCCTGTGCGCTTAAAAAATCTGTTTGATTGTCGGCAGAGTTAGTGCCGCCGTCTGTCGCATATACAGTAAATCCGTCCGGAGCCTCTGCGTCCTTGCTGGAAATGTAAAATATACTGAGCAGATTTGCCTCGCCCTTTTTTGACTGTGTCATGAGCTCGGTCAAATCGGAAACCCGCTCCCATGGGTCACCATGCTCGATAATAAATATTGAGTTGATCAACACCGATTGCTTGTCCAAAGAGGTTTGCATGAGCCCCTTAGCGGTGTTTGCGTTGTCTTCAGCAAGCAATGAGATGATACTCATTTGATTTTTTCTGAGCTCAGCTCGGACAAAGTTGGTAATCTGGATGGTTAGAGCAACGAATATAACGAAGAGACCCAGCACGATGACCACGGTGAGTTTTGTTGCAATATTCTGTCTTTTGCCGGATAGGGCTTTCATAAATGTAAACCTCCATGTAATAAATATAAAAGAAGCTGTTGTAAGACAAAACATTTTACCACGGATTCGCACGAATATAAACGGATTTTACACGGAATGACATTATTAAATAGTGTTATCCGTATAAATCCGTAAATATCTGTGTAAATCCGTGGTATGTTTTTGCTTTTTACAACAGCTTCTTTTAATTATCCCTTTAACGCTCCAACCATTATACCCTTCGTAAAATATTTCTGTATAAACGGATATATGCACATAATGGGGAACATCGTGATTACGACAGTCGACATCTTTAGCGAATCGCCTGTGACCATGTTTTGAGCGGCTCTTGCGGCCTGCGCGTTATTGACGACGATATTTTTGAGCCTAAGCTGCCTTGTGAGCATTTCTTGAAGTATCGACGCGATCGGTCGCAGCTCCCTTTTTTGTATGTAGAATACGCCGGTATACCAGTCACTCCAGTGCCCGACCCCGTTGTAGAGTGCTATGACGGCGACTACGGGTGCACTGAGCGGTAACACGATCTGGAAAAATATCCTGAAATATCCGCATCCATCGATCTTGGCGGATTCCTCGAGGCTGTTACCCAAGGTTTCAAAGAACGACCGCATCAATATGATATTCCATGCGCTGTATAGGCTCGGGATGATGTAGACGAGAAAGCTATTCAGCAGCCCGAGTTCCTTTCTGACGATGTAGTTGGCAATGATGTTGCCGCCGAACAGCATCGTGACTACCACTATCGTCGTGAAAAACTTGTGGCCAGGCAGCTCTTTGAACTTCAACGCGAACGCGGCCATTGCGGTCAGGAGCACGCTCAGGGCTGTACCGATGACCGTACGAGCGATCGTGATCTTGTAACCGGAGATGATCGACGGATCCTTAAACACCTCGACATAGTTGTTTAATGTAAAGGAACGCGGCCAAAACCAAACCCCTCCGCCCGTGGCATCCCTGCCTCCGTTAAATGACAGTGCGACGACATTTAAAAACGGCAGAATAATCGTAATCGAAAACAGTGAGAGTATAACGATGATCACGATATAGAAGATATCATATGAAACGGATTTGCTTGTTCTTATTGATTTTTCAGCCATAAGAACCAGCTCCTACTTCTTGTTTATAAACTTAATCGCCTTCGGGTTCTTTGTATACACCTCATCCAAATATGCGCAGAATTCCTCTATGCCCGCGTTCTTGAGTTGCGTGCGGTAGTTCTCGATGATCTTTATAGCATCCGCGTCGGTCTTTGCAAATATTGCGCTGACCTTGATGTCGTCTGCCTGAGCAAACAACGGGTTCAGGTTTGCTTCAAGATCGGGTTTGTCCTGCAAGAAACCCCTGCCGCCAAAGCCGTCAACGAATATACGGGTGGTGGGCCATTCGTTCCATTGCTTCAAAGAGAACGCATATGCATCGGGATCCTGACGTGCGCCGTATTGTTGTTCGCCAAAGTCTTTTTCATTCCAGACATCGGTATCACTGATAAAGCCCTGTGATGTAAGACCGGTGTCATAGAATTTCTTCATTTCGCCGTCCTTGATCATCTGCATGTATTCAGCCTTAGGAGCGGGGAAGCCGTCCTTCATGTCGAAGTGTACGCCCTCGATGCCGTATTTGTTCAGCAGCTTGCCGTCATAGGTAGCTAAATAATCCAGGAAGTCCACGATCTCCTGCGGGTTCTTGGCGGTAGACGGGATTGCCCATACACAGTAACCGGTCTTGTAGCTTTCGTAGGATACATTCTGTTCGCCCTTTGTGTTTTGGAGGAACAGCGTCGTGTAATCCTCGGTTCTGAACATGTCAACGAGGCCATGAGCAGCAGCAATAACTGCGGAGGAATTGGCTCTGGATACCTCATCCGCACGGGTTGGGTCCATAGTAAAGAATTCGGGGTTGATGAGCTTTTCTGCGAACAGCTGGCGATAGAACATGATCTGCTGTATCACATAATCGGTCATCACATCGTATTGCACCTTACCGTCGAGGTAATCAAAGCCCTCTGACGCAGAACCAAAGTTGTAGTTCTCAATGACATTCGTGGATGCGGAGTAGGAACCGCCCCAGATACGTGGGCCGAGCGGGAACACCGGCGCACCGTTATTGTCTGTAAAGCCACCTTCTTTGATCTTGCGCAGCAGGTTGATAAAATCATCCTGTGTCTTTATTGATTTGATGTCAAGATTTAACGCCTCGGCTATGGAACGCTGGATCTTCATGCCACCGAGGCCTTTCCATTCGTCGGCCTCCGGCACGCGCTTGATGTTCATATGTACAAAGTAGGCCGCGCCGTTAAACTCGGGACGCCACATGACGCCGTTTTTGGTGTCGTCGGGCAGGTAACCGTCTTCGAAGTATTTCGAATATATCTTGGTGTTTTTAATGAGCGGCGTAACATCCGTAAATAACCCCTCACGGGCGCCCTTCATCAGTATCGGGAATTCCTTCCTTGAGGAGTTGTTCAGATAGGATACGATCAAGTCGGGTAGGTCTCCTGCTGCGAGTGCTGTCGTCATTACATCGAGGTCACTCGTGCCGGCCGTGTACTGCCATTCGATATCCATACCCGTGCGGTTGCGCAGCTCGGTCATCATATCGTTGTTAAACTGGTCCGTCGGCAGTGATTCACCCTGATCGTCGATGAACGAGCGGCCTACCAAATGCCTGTCGGCTATCCAGGTGTCGGGCTTGCCGGTGTCCTGATCTGATGCTGTGTTTTCTGTCGTTGCTTCTTCGTTTTTTGTTTCGGTGGTGTTTTCTGTCTTAGTTGCTTCGGTCGTGGTGTTGCCGCTTGTGCTCGTCGTAGCGGTGTTCTTTGCCGAACAGCCGGACAATAAGCCCATCGCCATCATAACGGCCATACAGCATGCAAAGATCTTCTTCATACACGTCCTCCTTGAGAAATTGATAAAATAATTTATTGGATATTACCTAAATCCCAACGAAACTACCAAATCCCTACCTCGGTGTATTTCTTTGACAGATAATTGGTACCCAAAACCAACAGCAGCGCAACGATACCCTGTACAAGGCCGACGGCAGCGCCGTAGCCGTATTGCCCGCCCGAAAGGCCTACGTTGATGATATACAGGTCGAGCGTGTCGGCCAGCGCCATGTTACCGGGTGTACGCAACAGGAATATCTGATCAAAGCCCGATGAAACGAGCCCGCCGATGCCGAGTATAAACAGGAAGCCAATGGTGCCACGGATCGACGGCAATGTGACGTGCCATATCTCGCCCCATTTGTTAGCGCCGTCCATGCGTGCGGCATCATAGAGCTCGGGGTCTACGCCAACGATCGCAGCCAAATAAATGATCGAGCTCCAACCTACGTTTTTCCACAGATCGCTGATAAAGATGATCGGATAAAACGCATCCTGCTCCATCATCCAGAACGTAGACGGATCTCCTCCAAACAATGCGATGATCTGGTTCAGCATACCGTTGTCGGGAGCCAATATACGTTGCATCATTGTCGCGACGATGACCCAAGAAAGGAAATTGGGCAAGTACGATATTGTCTGTGTCACACGCTTAAATTTGTCGCTTCTGATCTCGTTGATCATCAGGGCTAAGATGATGGGAAACGGGAACTCGACGATGGTTTTCAAAAGTCCGAGCAGCAAGGTGTTCCTGATAAGTTGTGGTGTCTGGTAAAAGGAAAAGAAGGATTTGAAGTACTTAAACAGATCGGCATTAAATGGGCTGCCCAATATACCTGCGTTAAATTTGTAGTCCTTGACGGACAGCAAAAAACTCGCGGCGATAGGCAGATATGAAAAGATGATAAAGAAAATGATAGCGGGAATGAGCATAACATACAAAGCCCGATACTCAATAATCCGCTTCATAAGTCGGCTGCGCTGAGCTGCGCGAGTGCTGATAGGCAAAGTTGATCATCTCCATTAACAATTTATCCTATATTACATGTGAGCGGGTTAAATGTCAATGAATCGTTGTGCACAGTATGCAGTGTGTAAAGAAATAGGAAAGGAAGATTATTTAATATGCATAATAAAATGCGCTGGATTATATATCGGGTTAATTGTATGTATAAGGGGGATTCGAAATGCAAGCAATCAGTGCCACGCCTGAAGAGGTGAGGAAGGTGTTTTCGGGGCGGTATATTATACTGAGCTTTCAACGGCCGTATTCATGGAAAGATGAACATTGTGAGAAATTATGGGATGACATCATCAACAGTCAAATACTTTTTTATCAAAAGCATAGTGTACAACTCCGTTAATAATGTTAGAGATACAACATTTCGGGTCTGTGCGGCAATAGCGTCAGGTGACGAATATTTGACTGAGTACGAAAAAAATATTGGAAATGACAGAATACAGTTTTATGCAAATATAGAGTCGAGCCATTTGGGGCGCTGTCAACGCGGTATAGTTTTATTGGCGGCTTATCTCAATCCTATGCAAAACCGTAAGAAATTTGAAGAATTACTATATCAAAACGGATTTCATATAGAGCATATACTTCCGCAAAAGTGGGCTGATAGTAATGACTGGGATAAAGTGACAGCATCGGAGAAATTGAATA
This sequence comes from uncultured Defluviitaleaceae bacterium, assembly GCA_964621475.1. Lineage (GTDB taxonomy): Bacteria > Bacillota > Clostridia > Lachnospirales > WQUN01 > CAYURR01. Next base: position 7,994 of record CAZUNC010000075.1, read on the forward strand.
CCCTCGGTAATCTTATTCCGTTTGAGAAAAAGTTAAATATCAGTGCAACAAACGCATTTTTTGGCAAGAAAAAGGAGCACTACAAAGATTCTAAGGTACAAGACGCATTAGATTTATTGGATTTAAAGGTGTGGACGGCAAAAGAAGTGGAAGTGAGCCAAGCAGAAAAAAACTAAAGACTGACAGACTTTTTCGGTTGATTTGATGATACAGAAAAATAGGCCGTGTATACATGTGTATACACGGCCTATTTTGGGTTGTGCACCCGGCATGGGCAATAGCTTGACAATATGTAATGACAACATTAGAATATATGTAGCGACGGAAAGGAGGTCGAACATGTCGCAAAAGAGAGTCGGTCGTCCGGTATTACCTGATGCAAAGCGTACAATGTTTCGCGTTCGTCTGGATGATGCTGCAATGGCAAAACTAGATGAATGTGCTGAACATTTAAAAACGACACGTTCAGAAATCGTGCGCAAAGGGATTGATCAGATACATGACGACATTAATAAAAAATAAAGGAAGTGACGCACTCTACACAAAGAAACCGTCACTTCCCACCGCGACAATAGCCAAGAGGCCATTGCTACTTAAATATTATAACATGAGTAAAAGATCTCTGAAAGCATTGTCGTAAATAAATTCGAAACAATCTTGAAGGGAGAAACTGTATGGACTACATCAAAAACACGTTTGAGCGTATGGATTTGCAGTATATCCAGCAATATCTGTTGTATGGCGTACAAGATATAACCAATGACAAGCGAAAATACAAAGACAAATTAAAATTTGAAAGCGAACCAATATACAATCGTCTACAGAGCATTTATCCCGATGAAGATGAACGAGATAAAGCCACTGCCGACTTGTCACAAGCCCTGGCTGCGTACGAAGCGGTATACATGGAAATAGGCATGAAAGCGGGAGCAAGAATTGTACATCAGCTTTTGTTGAATGATGAGGGCTAAAAGATAAAAGTATTACATATACATACATTAAAAGCCGTCCGCAATGGACGGCTTTTACATTTTGAAAATACAGTTACCATGCTAATTCATATCCTATGGGTTGCATTAACCCAGCAAGCTGACCTTACTGGTCATTTGGTTCATGGTATTCTTTTGCATCAGCATCGAGGCCTCGTTCAGCACGGTGCTTTTCTTGTAGTCCATGACGGACTTGGCCATGTCGGCATCGGCCATACGGCTGCGTGCGGCGGCGAGGTTGAGCTCGGAGATCGCATTTGATGCGGCAGTGCTCGAGAGTCTGTTCACGGTTGAACCGAGGTCGGCGCGTAGGTTACTTACGCCTGCGATGGCGTTGTCTACATCCGAGATGTTAAACGCGGCTGTGACATCGTAGCCTCCCAAACCCAGACCGTTCACGGACATGTCGCCTATCGAGACGGACATACCCCTACCGTTTGCGTCGGATGCGGTGTTCTTGTTTTTAAATGTGCCATCCAGCAGGTTTTGTCCGTTAAACTGTACCGAGCCCGCTATATCGTTTATGCCCTGCAATGTGCTTTGTATCTCGTTCTGTATGAGAGCCTTGTCATCGGCGGTCAATACATCGCTCGAAGCCTGTATGCTGAGCTCACGCACACGCTGCAACGAGTCGCTGATCGTTGACAGGCCACCCTCTGCTGTGGTGACGAGGTTACGCATATCATAGGTATTGTCAGTGCCTTTATCTAAGCCGTTGATCTGTGCTGTGAGCTTTTCTGCTATCGCAAGCCCCGCCGCGTTGTCCGCTGCCGAGTTGATCTTCTTGCCGGTAGCCAGTTGCTGTCCGATGCGTTGCATTTTGTCCTGCATCTTGTTTGTTGCCATCGAGTTTATGGTCATGCTCATAAATAATATCCCCCTTCTGAATCCATTCGTTAAGGAATCCGTTCGTTTAAAAAGCGGTTCCGTCCGCTTATGCAAAGTATACACCTTGCGATGAAAAGTTCAAGCGAAAGTTTTTACCGCCTATTTGTAAAACAATATCTCCCTTGTCATCTCATTCAGTATCTGTTGCTGCTTGAACGCGCCGTCAAAGCCCAGCAGCTTATCCTTTTTCGAATCGGTCAATCGGTTACCGGTGTCCTCGAACTCGAGGCTCCAGAACCCCGTCTCGGGCATATCGCTTGCTATAGACGACAGCAACCGGAACACGACCGCCACATAATTTTCGCATACGCAAAGCGCATCGTAGTCGGCTCTGAAGTCATCGAGGTATTCGGCGGGCTCCTTGTCCTTCGGTGAATATATATAACCTGTACGCAAGCCTTTGTTAAAGCGCTCGTTAGAAATTCGTTTCATCATATGTGCGGCGAGCCTTTCGAAAAAGCCCAGCGCGTAATCGTATTGGACGGAGCGTGTGATCGGGTGCGCGGTAAGCGGCGAGGAAGACTCGAGCAATTCGTCTACATACAAAAGCCCCGAGCCGAGCTTGCTATGTATCGCTTTACAAAATGCGTCGTCTGCGGACGCAGCTTTTTCGAGTGTGCAAAAAATTAAACGCTTGATGCGTTCGCTCACAAAATCTGCATTCAGCGTGACCGGGTCTATTTGCTTATACC
>CAZUNC010000076.1:0-10526 GCA_964621475.1 uncultured Defluviitaleaceae bacterium
ACCGCATTGGATTTTTTGCGCAAGCGTAAGCGCATCACATTTATCGAGGACGAGGTGAATGATACGGGCGAGCCCGATGCTTATACGGACTTTGACCTTCAAAAAGCGATGGACAATCTGCCCGCGCAGCAAAAGACCGTGATCATGCTCAGATACTTCGAGGACATGAAGATAGAGGAGATCGCCGAGGTATTAAACGAAAACCTCAGCACTGTAAAGACACGGCTTTATGCGGCGTTGAAGCATCTGAGAGTGGAAATGAAGGAGGAGTAAAATGGGCGCAGATAGACAGCATGAGCATATCAATAGGCTCAGACAAGCATATGAAAGCATAGAGATACCGGAGGGGTTGGGTATAATGACAAGAGGGGCAATTAAAAAGGCACGTGCACGCAGCGCAAGGGCTTGGGCGACAGGCATAGCGGCGGCGTTAGTGGTGGGCTTCGCGGTTGGTGTAAACACCGTACCATCATTTGCTGCGAGCATCAAATCCGTACCGGTGGTCGGTAGCCTTGCGAGGGTATTTACACTAAAGACACATAGCATAAACGATCAGGAAAGGGCATTGGTTGCCGAGATCGAAACCCCTGTAATAGAGGGGCTTCAAAACGAAGAACTGCAATCGGGCTTGAATGAGAAGTATCAAGCCGAGGCGCGCAGCATGTATGAGGATTTCATGGCGCAGGTAGGCGAGCTTGAAAACGGTCAGCTCGCGCACAGGGCCATTGAGGCCGGCTACAGCCTGAAGGTCAATAATGGCAAGCTACTCACGATCGAAACCATAAAGCTCGAGGTAGGAGCATCCGGAGCCGAGAGCAAACGTTACGATACAGTGGATTTGGAAAAGCAAGTGTTGCTGACATTGCCGATGTTGTTTAAAGACGGCGCGGATTATGTGGGTGTGATAAGTGAAAATATATTGGAACAGATGAGGACCCGTATGGAAAGCGGGGAAGGGGAGGTATATTTTATCATGGAAGATGATATAGATCCATTTGAAAGGATCAAAGCCGATCAGAGCTTTTATATAAATGAGGATAGCAAGCTCGTGATCTGCTTTGACGAATATGAGGTGGCACCGGGCATGATGGGTACACCGAGCTTTGAGATACCGACAGAGGTCATCAAAGAGATACTGATGTCGGGTGAATATATAAAATAAATAAACAATAACAAACAAAACATTTACCACGGATTTACACGGATTTATAAATTTAATCCGTGTAAATCCGTGGTAATGTTTTTACAGCCCATGCGGCGTTTCGTGTGGTGATGTTATGTACGCCAGCCGAGACCATATCAAGCAGGTCTTTTTCGGCGTCGGGGGTCCATACGGACATCGGAATGCCGTGCTCGGTGAGCAACTTGCACAACTCTGACTTTAGCAAACGGAAGTTGATGTTTAGGCACGCCACATTGTTTTCGTAAAAGAAGGCCTTTACGCGTTCCGCGTGATCGGAGGCATCCGGCCCGTTTGCGATATCCATGTCCGAGTAAACCTCTGGTAGCACGATCTCGATATTCATATACCATGCGACGGATCGCTGCATGCTCTTGTCGACCTTCATATTCTCTGCGGACACAGAGCCCGAATATATCAGCTGTTCCGATACACCGTATTGCTTAGCCAGTTCCCAGACCTCTGCTTCAAGACCCTCGTGCTTTAGATCGCAGTTGATCTTTTTTGTGCTATGAGCTTTCAGTTTTTCAAATGCGTACGACAGGCTAAAGGCCGGATGATCCGGATCATGTGCCATCACGAGTTCATTGTTTATACTGCGTACATCGACCTCGATACAGTCTACACCTAAGCCTAACGCGTAGTCGATGAATGCCTTTGAATTGTCCGGGGTACCGTCACAGCCCGAATGTGCCGTTATTAAAATATGTTTCAAGCATTTTCCGCCTTTCGAATGATGTTGGTATTTATCATAATACATTTCAGTGTGAATATGCAACCATGCCTGCGAAAGATCAACAACTGTACAAGGGTTCGAACATATTTTCTTATGCATGATTCAAAAAAAGATTGCAATGTTGTATCATATGTATATAATACTAACATGAAGTGGGCTCTAGCAGAGACCCCAATATAGCAGATGGAGGGTAAAGTATGGGCGATGCGAGTGCACGCGGCAGCGCGGTACCAAAAAGCAGTTCAACGCCAAAGAAGACTTCAAAACTGAGCGAGTTTTTCGCACAGTGGGATTTGCAGATAATGGTTATTCCGGCCATTATTCACATTTTGGTTTTTGCTTACATACCCATGTACGGTATTCTTATGGCGTTTCAAGAATTCCGTCTCGGTGATTTTCCGGGTTTCTCCCCCTGGGTCGGTTTTAAGCAGTTTGCATATTTCTTTTCCGATCCAAACTTTCCAAAGGTTTTACGCAACACCCTTGTTATCAACATACTAAAGCTCGTTATTAATTTCCCGATACCTATAATCTTTGCAGTGCTGTTAAACGAAATACGGGTTTTATGGTTTAAGAAGTCTCTTCAAACCATATCGTACCTGCCTCACTTTATATCTTGGGTCGTTGGAGCTACGTTGCTGTTTGACTTCTTTTCGGTTGACGGCGGCGCGGTCAATTACATACTTATGACATTAGGATTAGTCGACAAGCCAATAGCGTTTTTTGGTAGGGGCGAATACTTCTGGGGCATGCTTGTTATAACGGACTTATGGAAGGAAATGGGCTGGAGCTCCATTATATTCGTAGCTGCCATCACATCCATCGATGCGGAGATGTATGAGGCTGCGGATATAGACGGTGCTAACAGATATGACAAGATGTGGCATATTACAATAGCATCCATACGCCCGACGATTGTGTTGCTGTTGATCTTTACAGTTGGCGGTATCATGAATGCCAATTTCGATCAGATTATGTTGTTGACTAACCAGATGATGAACGCGCGTTTACGTGATTATGCGGATGTTATTAGTACATATGTCTACCGCGTTGGTATTCGCGAGATGCGTGCCTCCTTTGCGACTGCGGCCGGTTTGTTCCAGTCGATTATAAACTTCCTGTTACTGCTAACCGCCAACTACCTGTCCGGTAAGTTTAGCGAATCATCCGTATTCTAAGAGAGGGGGCATATCAGATGAAATATAAGCGTTCAGCTGTAGACTGGGTGTTCGATGCAGTGGTTTTATTTATCATGATAATGATCATCGTGACGACCCTTTATCCCTTTATTAACTCTATCGCGATCTCGTTTAACCATGCTAACGATACAACACGCGGTGGTATTACCTTCTATCCACGTGTGCCGACATTGCGTAACTACGAGCTGATATTCCAAAATCCCAAGATATATCAGGCGTATTTTATTACCGTATCCAGAACCGTTATCGGTACGTTATCGGGTCTGTTTTTTACCTCGCTGTTTGCGTTTGGTCTTTCGCATGAAAGCCTCGTTGGGCGTAAGTTTTATACAATGCTCTGCTTGGTTACGATGTATTTCAGCGGTGGCTTGATACCGTTCTATTTCCTCATAAACAAGCTGGGGCTTATCAATAACTTTTGGGTATATATCATCCCAGGCCTTGTCGGTGTATGGAATATGATTTTGATGCGTACATACTTCAAGGGTATACCATTAGCGCTAGAGGAATCTGCACGTATCGACGGAGCGAACTACTGGACCGTATTTTTCAAGATTATATTCCCGATTTCATCACCGATTATCGCTACGATAGCGTTGTTTATCGGTGTCGGGCAATGGAATGCATGGTTTGATGCCGCGTTGTATATAAACAAACAAGAACTCAAGCCTATGCAGTCTGTGTTGCTGTCGATTATTTCCGAGGCAAAGTTCGCTGAGAGCCTTGCGGCCTCGGGTGCTTCTATCGATATGGGTAACATCGGTAAGGGTAAGGCTGTAAACGTTCGTTCCATATCGATGGCTACGATGCTTGTGACGATCCTGCCGATTATGTGCGCATATCCGTTTTTACAGAGATATTTCATAAAGGGTATCATGGTAGGCTCGTTAAAGGGCTAATGCTATAGTACAGGCTTAACGCTGTGAAAACGGCTTAAGTATAAATTAAAAATAAAATAGGAGGATGAGAAATGAAGAGAGCCATTAGCTTCGTATTGGCTTTTGCATTATTGGTAACGGCAGCAGGTTGTTCAAATACCAATAATCAAGGCGGTAGCGCTACCCAACCGGCGCCCGCAGCTAATACGCAGACAGAAACAAAGACTGAAACAACAACAACAGAAACAACGGAAGCTGCTCCTGCGGAGTCCGCATCGAGTGATTTGGAGCCTTATACCTTCTCCGTTTATTACAACTATGATTGGTGGGGTATTAAACCGTGGGGTGATGATGCAGCATCGAAGTTCCTTTCCGAAAAATTCAACGTCAAGGTAGAGCAGTCCAAACCTGACGCTGACGCGGATGCGAAGCTCAATATCATGATCTCTGCTGACGACCTGCCGGATGTTGTTGTTATGGACCGCGGTCCTGTCAATATCAACCTGGCACGCCTTGGAAAGTTACAGGACTTGGCTCCGTTCCAGGCAAACAACAAGGATTATGATGACAATATCCTGCCGCAGACCCAGAAGCTGCTGCAAATCGACGGCAAGCTCTATGGTATTCCGAACTGGGCACGTAAAGCGCCCACAGGCGGTAACGATGCGTGGATATATAACAAGCGTGTCTATGAGGCAGCCGGTTCACCATCGCTCAAGACCTTCGAGGATCTATATGCTTTTGCAAAGGCTATAAAGGAAAAGGTTCCGACCACTGCTGAGGGCGCGCCGACTATTCCGTTCGCTACAGACGCTGACGGTACCGGACATCCTACCATTCGCGGATTTAACCGTTCGATGGGTGGCAAGAACCTCGCTGCAAGCTGGTATGTACCGATCAACGGTAAGTTCAGCTCAGCTCTGCGTGACGATACCTTCAAGGCAGCCGTCATGGAAGCCAACAAGTGGTACAGAGAAGGTTTACTGCTTGAGACCAGCTTCACTGATACAAAGGACCAACACGTAGAGAAGATGGTAGCAGGACGTACTGGTCTGATGTACTACGACTTCTCACAGAACGACGTAAACAAGTTCCGCACAATCTTGAAGGAAACCTATCCGGATGACGATTATGTCGTACTCACAGACCCGGCCGTCTATCCGCCGGCAAACGGTATCTCCGCTGACAAGGTATATCCTGATCACAAGGAGACTGTTGGTTGGAACGTTAACTGTATAACAACAAAGGCTACAAACCCGCAGCGTATCTTTGATCTGTACTCTTATATGATCACCAAAGAGGGCTCCATCAACATGATGTATGGTCCTAAGGGTGATCTGTGGGATGATGTCGATGCAAACGGCAACCCGGTCTTAAAGAAGCCCGAGTCTTCGCTGTCATCTGACGAAGTTAACCGCCTGGGTCTCTGGTTCTGGCCACAGCCGGCTCACTCCGATAACGTTGATATGACAAAGTTCGCAGTTAATGAGATGCAGCCCGAGGATCAACGCAGCTGGGTTATCTCGATACAGGCAAACGTACTTTCACCTATTATGTTCATGTCTGACGAATATGTCGGTGTAGGTGATGTCATCGACAAGCAGAGCGATCTTGGTATAAAGAGAACGCTTTGTGAGGATCAGATCAAGGCAGAAATACCTAAGATCATGATGGCTAAATCCGAAGCGGAAGCTACAAAGCTCTATGACGCACTGCTTGCGTTCGTTGACAAGAATGGTATGCCTGATATAGAGGCAGCATTTGATGTCAAGTATCAAGAGAACCTTGGTATGCAGGGTGGCACAGCTTATAACAGATAAATAAGTATTAAACAGTACCACGGATTTACATGGATTAGAATCAATCCGTGTTGATCCGTGGTTTTCTTTTTATGTAAGCAGGATTTTATTATTCTTGTGAGAATGGTTCATGTGTGGTAGTATCATCACTGGTAAATGCCGTAATATAATTATCCTGAAAGGAAGAGACAATCACGGTATGACAAAACCCATTTCTTACAAGTCTACGATCATGGCCTGTTACATAGGTGTGTTCTCACAAGCCATCATCATCAACCTAACACCCATCTTATTTATTCCACTCAGAGAGCAGTTCGGTTTCACATTTGCACAGCTCGGCGCACTCGTCTTGATCAATTTCCTAGCCCAGGTCGCTATCGATATCGGCTTCTCGGGCTTTGTGGATCGCATCGGCTTTAGGCCGCTGATCGTACCCGCATATATCTTCATGGTATCGGGATTGATTTTCTTTGCGCTGGTGCCACAGCTACCGATCACACCTTATACAGGTTTTGTGATCGCGACGATTTTATTCTCGGCGGCTGGTGGTCTCATGGAGCTATTGCTATCACCGATCATTAACGCGATACCAACAGACGAAAAATCCGCTGCTATGTCGATCATGCATTCGTTCTATTGCTGGGGACAGGTCAGTGTAGCACTCGTGACAACGTTGTTCCTGTTCATTTTTGGCAAGCAGAGCTGGCCCATTATCGCTGCGTTGTGGGCGATACTGCCCATTATCAATACCTTCCTATTCATGCGCTGTCCGCTCGCACCCCCCGTTTCCGAGGAAAACAGGCAGCCCGTGCGTGAAATCATGAAAAGCCCGTTCTTTATAATATTCCTACTCGCGATCGCGTGCGGAGGAGCTTCTGAGCTGTCCATATCTCAATGGACCTCTACGTTCATGGAGACCGCGCTCGGTATCAGCAAGGTCATAGGCGATACGGCAGGTATGTGTATGTTTGCGGCCATGATGGGAGCCGGACGCTTGTTATACGGTATCCTCGGCAGCAGATTGAACCTACGCAAGACCATGATTATCGGCTCGTTTGTGGCGGTGATATGTTATCTGACCGTGGCGATTTCGCCGGTACCGATACTGGGTCTTGTAGCGTGTGCGATCTGTGGGCTCGGTGTGAGCCTGCTGTGGCCCGGTAGCTTATCGCTTGCATCGGAACGTTTCCCGCTTGCGGGCTCGTGGATGTTTGCATTGATGGCCGCAGCCGGAGATATCGGTGGTTCGATAGGGCCTTGGTTCATGGGTTTTGTAGCCGACAATATGCCAAACCTGTCCGCGTTTATGTCGCAGGAGCAATTTGGGCTACGGACGGCTATGCTGATATCGGCTGTATTCCCGCTCGGAGCGTTGATCTGCGTTTGGCTCACGGGTAGACATCAAAAACAGAACGTATAGGGAGGCATCATTACGGACACCGAAACCACAATAAAAAAGCCCTTCTTCACAAGGGATAAGTATTTCTATACGACCTTCTTTTCTCTGGCACTGCCGATGATACTGCAGAGCCTGATCTCGATCAGTGTAGGCATCGCGGACAACATCATGGTCGGTAAGCTCGGGCAGATAGCGATATCGGGCGTAGCGATGGCCAATCAGGTTTCGAATATCATACATATGCTCATAGCGGGGATCACCGCGTCTATAGTCCTTTTGGCCGCGCAGTATTGGGGCAAAAAGGATATCGTAATGATCAAATATGTAATCTCTATCGGCTTGAAGGTATGTCTCGCGATTGGTATCACAGTTGCGACGATCGCGTTCTGCTTCCCTACTGCAGTGCTACGGATATTTACTAATGATGCGGCTGTTATTGCAGAGGGCGCGAAATACCTGCGTATCATATCGATGTCGTATCTGTTTTTGTGTATAACAAATTCGTTTATAGCATCGATGCGCTGTATTGAGAATGTGCGCGTTGCGCTCGTTATCTCGGTATCCACGTTGATCGTGGACGTGGGTCTAAACTATGTGCTGATATTCGGGCATTTCGGTTTTCCGGCTATGGGTATAGAGGGTGCCGCTACAGCTACGCTGATAGCGCGTATCATCGAAACCGGGATCATCCTTACATATGTGCGTTTCATAGATAAAAAGCTCATGCTGCGATTCACGGAGTTGTTGCCCACGAACAAGGTATTGCTTGGGGATTTCTTTAAGCATGGCTTCCCGGTAATGCTCGGGGATATCCTCTGGGGGATAGGTGGCGTTGCGCAGGCCAGCGTAATAGGACGGCTCGGTCCCTCTGCGATAGCCTCAAACAGCATCGCACTAACCTTGTTCGGATTTGTGTCGGTGGTCGTGTACGGCTTCGGGAACGCGTCGAGCGTATTGATTGGCAAAACCGTCGGCGCTAAGGAATATGACAAGGTAAAAGAATACACCCGCACATTACAAATCATCTTTGTATGCACGGGTGTATTGACGAGCTTGTCGCTATTGGGTTTAAGGGATTTCTTCATTTCGCTGTATGCGATACCGCCCGAGACGATGGAAATGACCCGTGCGTTCGTTACGATATTATGCGTCACCGTGCTCGGTACGTCATATCATGCGCCGTGCTTTGTGGGTATCATACGTGCAGGCGGTGAAACGCGCTTTGTGTTGAAGGTAGATCTCTTTTTCGTATGGGTCGTCATCATGCCGTTATCAACGCTCGCGGCGTTTGTGTTTCATGCGAGCCCCGTGGTTGTGTTCTTCTTCCTAAAGTGCGACCAGCTCATGAAATGGGTCATAGCGATATACAAGACCAACAATTACTCATGGATAAAGAACCTAACTCGAGAAAAGGCTTAAGGTTAAAAGCCTTTGGCTTTAAAGGTATTCGCTCTTGTAAAAGTTCTGCCTGAGTAGGTTTAGATAATCCTCGAAATCCGCTTTGATTTTGTCTACATCCCATTCGCTTAATGTAGATAACGTCGATATGTAACCGTCGGCGCACCAGGTGATGATGTTTACGACCATCTTGATGTCGATGTCGTCCTTGAATTTGGTATTGTCAGTTCCTTCCATGAATATCGCGAGGCTTGAGTTTCCACCGGCATGCAAGGTGGGTTTTAGTTCATCTGCGACCTCTTTATCGGTTTCGAAATACGCGGATTTTAGAAAGTCAAGCACGGCGGGGTATTGCCTGATCACGGCGATCTTGATATTCTGGGCGGCCTTTATACGTTCAAAGAAATCCGTCACGCCTCGATCGAAGCGCGCGTTGATTTCGTCTGTAAATAAGCGAATGCAAAAGTCCATCAAATACAAATAAAAACGCTTCTTGCCCGTAAAATAGTGGAAAACCAGCGCCTTTGAAATGCCGCAGGCCTCCGCTATATCGGCCACAGAAGCTTTTTTATATCCATTCGCGCCGAAGCATCGTAGCCCTGCGTTTATGATCGCATCCTGCTTTTCTCTTGGTAATGAGTGAAATCTGTCTATGTAAACACCTCCTTGACCGTATCGGTTAATATGAGCATAACATAGCATATGGTTATGGTCAACATTATATTGAGCAACCTATCGGGCAGGAGATCATGCATATGCCGCATGCGTTCTTGCGATTGTGTGTCTTTATGTATTGACTGCGCCTTTCATTACAGCGGTGGTAGTCGATGATCTGCTCGCGATCGGTATGTATGTCCCATTGCTTACCCTTGAGGGCCTTGTGCGGGCATTTGCTTACGCATATAAAACATTCCTCCGGGCAGCTGCTCTGTGTAATGGGCTCTGCCTTTGGGAAATCAAAGTTAATCAGGATGGCCGATAACCTGACCCTTGGGCCATAAGTTGGTGTGATCAGCACCGCGTTTTTGCCGACCCAGCCGAGCCCCGCTGTCACAGCCGCACGCTTAAACGAAAACGGCGCAAGTAATGCACTTTCGTCCGATTGGCCCGGAGGCGGAACCAAATAAGCGCTGTTTTCCGCGTCCAAGATCGCCTTTATCCGCTGCCTGATCTCGTGGGCTTTATCTTTGAGCTCGGACATCAGTGCATTAAATCCCGGCTCGGAATAATCGTCCAATGTCATTATCTTCGAGTGTGGTACCGCAAATATCAGCGCACCGGTATATTGCTCACAGTAATCGCTGAATGCTATATCCGAAAAGCCATACAACACTTCGGGATATTCTTTAAACATCTCCACTATCTGTTCATAAATCTTTCCCATATTACCCCACCTCTTGTATCATTTTGAGCATCTTGATTTCCGATGGTGACAATGTACGGTATTCGCCGCGTTTCAGATCGCCCAGAAATAATCTACCGACTGCTATGCGCTTTAGCCTCATGACGGGATGGCCGATGGCCTCACACATCTTACGCACCTGTCGGTTCTTGCCCTCGCGGATTGTGACACGTATGTCGGCACTGTCTGCATATCTCTTTATGATCTCGAGGCGAGCAGGTTGTGTTGTATAGTCGTCGATCTTAAGCCCTTTCTGAAACGCCTCGACAGCCTCACGCGTAGGTAGCCCCCGAACCTTTGCGACATAGACCTTATCTACCATATGCTTTGGGTGCGTGAGTCGATACGCTAAGTCGCCGTCATTAGTCATAATCAAGAGCCCTGAGGTCTCATAATCGAGCCGCCCGACCGGGTATAGTCGCACGCCAACATCGGACACCAAGTCTGTGACCACCGGGCGATTAAACTGGTCCTTTGCGGTCGTTATATAACCCTCGGGCTTGTGTAGCATGAAATACAAAAACGGGCCCGCCAT
>CAZUNC010000077.1:0-10510 GCA_964621475.1 uncultured Defluviitaleaceae bacterium
CCGATCAGATAGATAAGGTATATGAATATTTAGAGAGCCAGGGCATCGATGTGCTCGGTGCTATCGAGCTTGAGGAAGCGGAGAAGGAAATAGACCCGATCATGGTCGAGGGTGCGATCAATATCGACGACCATGTACGTATGTACCTGAAGGAGATAGGCAAGGTTGCTCTGTTGAACGCGGACGAGGAGATAGACCTCGCCAAGCGTATGGAACACGGGGACGAGAGTGCCAAGCAGCGTTTGGCCGAAGCTAACCTGCGATTGGTCGTAAGTATAGCCAAGCGTTATGTGGGACGCGGGATGCTATTTTTGGATTTAATACAAGAGGGTAACCTCGGATTGATAAAAGCCGTCGAGAAATTCGACTACCGCAAAGGTTATAAGTTCAGCACATACGCGACATGGTGGATACGCCAGGCGATTACTCGCGCGATAGCGGATCAGGCACGTACAATCCGTATTCCCGTGCATATGGTCGAGACGATCAACAAACTAATCCGCGTTTCAAGGCAGCTGTTGCAGGAATACGGTAGAGACCCAACACCCGACGAGCTTGCTAAAGAAATGCAGATGCCTGTCGAAAAGGTCAGGGAGATACTCAAGATCGCACAAGAGCCTGTTTCGTTAGAGACACCCATAGGTGAAGAAGAGGACAGCCATCTTGGGGACTTTATACCGGACGATGATATCCCGGCACCCGCAGAGGCTGCAGCGTTTACGTTATTGAAGGAGCAGCTAATAGATGTGCTCGACACCCTCACGGATAGGGAAGAAAAGGTGCTCAGGTTGCGCTTTGGCCTTGATGACGGCAGAGCCAGAACCCTCGAAGAGGTCGGCAAGGAGTTTAATGTCACGCGCGAGCGCATCAGGCAGATAGAAGCAAAGGCTTTGCGTAAGCTCAGGCATCCGAGCAGGAGCAAGAAGCTAAAGGACTATTTAGATTAAAGGCTTTGCAACGATATTCATGCAAAGCCTTTTTGCAGACTCCCGGAGGTCTAATTGAAACTCACAAAAAGGTTGGAAGCGGTCGCAAGCTTTATAGTCAGCGACAGGCTTACGGATATCGGGACAGATCATGGTTACATACCGATATATGCATTAAAGACAGGCATGATAAGTCATGCTATAGCATGTGATATCTCTGCCGACTGTGTCGAAAAATGCCGTCAAAATGCCGAGCTATACGGTGTTTTAGATCGTTTGCACGCGAGGAAGGCAGACGGCTTGGACGGGATTACATCGGACGAGGCTCAAAGTAGAACCCTCGTGATAGCAGGAATGGGCGGTCAGAATATCTGCGAGATACTCTCAAAGCGTCCAGGGCTCACGAAGTGTTTTAAACAACTAATTCTACAGCCCCAATCATTCGTATCCGATGTGCGCCGCATGGTGCATCATTTGGGATTTGTGATAGACGATGAACGGATGGTGCAGGAGGGGCATTTCTATATGATATTATCGTGTATTAATATTAATGAGCTCTGTACGTCATATATGAGCGTGGATGAACCGTATACCGACATCGAATATCTATGGGGAAGAGTTCTGCTTAAAAGACGCTGCCCTGTGTTGAAGGAATACTTGGAACAGCGACTTGAGGTTTATAACGGGATATTACATGAAGATATAACGCAAAAGCGACAGGAGGTCACTGAGGGGTTATCCCTCTGGGATACGATAAGGACCTCCGGGCCAATAAATTAACGTATATTGCAAACCCTGCGGTTCATATGAGCCGTGGGGTTTTTATAAACCATAATGGAGGTAGTATATGAATACCGTAACGGTCGGATGGGTAGTAGATAGGATGAATGAGTTCGCGCCTGAACACGCGGCGATGGAGTATGACAATATAGGCTTGCAGGTGGGTTTTAAAGCAAAGACCGTAAACAAGGTGTTACTCGCATTGGACATGTGCGAGGTCGTGCTTGAGGAGGCGCGCAGAATCGGTGCGCAGATGGTGATAACGCATCATCCGTATATATATGACCCGATGACCACGATCACAGATGCCACCAAAAAGGGTGAGATCGTACTGCGCATGATAGAGAATGGTATTGCGTTGTATTGCTCGCATACCAATCTGGACAAGGCCGTAGGCGGCACAAACGATATACTATTCGATCTACTGGGTCTGACGGACAAGGAAGGACTATGTGCAGCCGACGAACATGGATTTGCTTTGGGTAGGGTAGGAAATCTGAAAACAGGCTCAAAACTGAAGGATTTCGCTATAATGATAGCAAAGAGGTTAAACATCAGCGCTGTGAAATATATGGGGGACGGCGAGGCTCCGGTTAAGAGAGTGGGTTTGTGCTCGGGTGGGGCCGCAGGTGCGAAGTATGTAAAGGCTGCAAAGGACAAAGGATGTGATGTATATTTGACCGGAGACGTGCGCTATCACGAGGCACAGGATGCACGCGATATGGGTATTCATCTCGTGGATTTTACGCATTTCGGTTCGGAAATTATCTACATGCGTCCGCTTTGTAAATATCTGAACGAACAAGCCAAGAACCTCGAGATGGATGTGACCTTTTTGGTGTCCGAGGTAGAGGCAGATTTATTAAAAGGGCTCACGCCCTAAAGTGAGGAATGCAAAATGAAATTCAAGGCTGTTGCAGGATTGATGTCCGTTTTGGGAGCAATAGGGATGTACACTTCATACAAACTCAGTATGACATGGCTTGCCGTGCGATTGATAGATGTTTGGTCCGAGGATGTCCCTGAGCATCTGAATGGGCTTAGGATACTGCATATCTCTGATCTGCATGGTAACCATAAGGACAAACTAAACCTCGACATCTGGAAGACGATATCTGAGCTTGAGTTTGACATCGTAGCGATTACCGGTGATGTGATCATCCGGAGATTTGGAGAGATCGAGCCACATCTTAAACATATCGAGCTGCTGGCCCGCCGTGTACCTGTATTCTTTGTCGATGGAAATCATGATGAACCTTGTTATCGTGAGCTAAAGGCGAGGCTTGAGGATATTGGTGTATTGGTATTTGAAAACGAAAAAAAGACAGTCGATGTCGACGGATTCGGTGAACTCTCGGTGATAGGTCTGCGGGATTATTACTATCTCAAAAAGCGTAAATTTGTAGGTGTTGATCGATTGGTTAAGCAGAATCAGGGATTTAATCTGCTGCTGAGTCATCAGCCGCAGATAATAGATCGTATCGGACATATGCGTATCGGGTTGATACTCTCGGGTCATACACATGGTGGTCAGGTGAGGCTTCCGTTTTTACCGACGCTCTATGCGCCTGCTCAGGGCCTGTTTCCAAAGTATTCGGATGGTTTGATGCGTATAGGCCGTAACATACTCTATATTTCAAAGGGCATAGGCACGACATATTTTCCTATACGCCTGTTTAATAGGCCGGAGATTGCAATATTGACGTTAAAGAGGGAACAAGGTGATAAATAGATGACTAAAAAAGATATAAAAACATTGCTTTCGCGTCTGGATGAACACTATGCGGAGTTTTTCAAGTGTTATCTCGATCACAAAAATGCATGGGAGCTACTGGTGGCCACAATACTGAGCGCACAGTGTACGGATGCGCGTGTAAATATCGTAACACCTGCGTTGTTTGAACGGTTCAAAGATATATCGGACTTTGCGGCTGCAGACTTGGTATTATTGGAAGAATATGTAAAACAGACGGGTTTTTACCATATGAAGGCCAAACATATAAAGGCTTGCGCTCATATGATTTTGGAGGAATATGGCGGTGAGGTACCGTCTGAAATGGACAAGCTCACTCGCTTGCCCGGTGTCGGACGAAAGACCGCAAATGTCGTCAGAGGCCATATATTCGATTTACCGGGTATTATTGTGGATACGCATGTGTCGCGCATTTCGCAAAAGCTTGGACTAACAAAGCAGAAAGATCCCGTAAAGATCGAATTTGATCTGATGGATAAGCTGCCCGAGGAGCATTGGCTTAGATATAACACACAGATCATCGCACATGGACGAACAATATGTACTGCACGCAGTCCAAAATGCGCTGGGTGTTTTCTTTCGGATATATGTGCTACGGGGAAAGCAAATACGAAGGATACAAAGAAGGATAAAAAGGAGGGGACTAAATGAAAGCTGGCATACTTTACGCAAACGATGATATACGTTGCGGAGAAATGCAGACACCACATGCCGGTGATACGGATGTATTGGTTCGAATAAAAGCGACTGGCATATGTGGTAGTGATTTACCGAGGGTATTTTATGGCGGTGCACATTATTATCCA
Source organism: uncultured Defluviitaleaceae bacterium (assembly GCA_964621475.1). Lineage (GTDB taxonomy): Bacteria > Bacillota > Clostridia > Lachnospirales > WQUN01 > CAYURR01. Next base: position 4,266 of record CAZUNC010000077.1, read on the forward strand.
ATCGTACTTGGACATGAATTCGCTGGTGAGATCGTAGAGAAGGGGGCTGCAGTCACAAGCCTTGAGATAGGTGACAGAGTAGCCGGTGCGCCGCTCGTGCCATGTATGAAATGTAAGGATTGCGCACGTGGGCATTTCTCACAATGCAAGTTTTATACCTTTATAGGTACGCGCATACAGGGTGGATATGCAGAATACATCGTATTACCTGAACGCAATGCGGTACGGTTTGATCCGGATGTTACATATGAACAGGGTGCTTTGTTCGAGCCGTCTACGGTAGCAGCTCACGCGCTCAGATGCGCAAGTTTTCAAGGCGGTAAGGACATCGCGATCATCGGTGCGGGTACGATAGGCTTGTTCGTGCTTCAGTGGGCACGTATATTTGGCGCATCGTCAATTACGATGATCAATGCTTCAAAGGGACGACTTGATACTGCATTGGAGCTTGGGGCAGACAGGGTAATAAGCCTCAGTGAACCCGATGCTATGAAACGTATAAACGAAATCGAATACGATTATGTATTCGAGGCCGCCGGTAAATCCGAAAGCATAAACCTCGCGATTGAGATAGCCGCTAACAACGCGCACATTTCCGTACTCGGTACGCCATATACGGACGTAACATTTCAGTCAAAGCTTTGGGAAAAACTCAATCGCAAGGAGCTAAACATATCGGGGCCGTATATGAGCTATTCCGCGCCGTTTCCGGGCGAGGAATGGAGTCTCACGGCTAAATACTTTAAATCAGGTGCGTTACGTTTGCATGAGAATATGATATACAAACGCTTTTCGCTGTCAGAAATCGACCGAGCATTTGCATTATTTAAAAAGCCGGGTCTTGTAAAGGGAAAAGTTTTGATGCTGCCATAAAATACAACAATTACAGTGCACTGATCTCCTTTTCTCTGCGCAGCATGTTCTCGATGAAGATGCCATAACCCTTTGATGGATCCTGTACGAACACATGAGTGACAGCACCGATAATTTTATTTTCCTGTATGATCGGACTACCGCTCATACCTTGGATGATGCCGTTTGTCTTTCGTAGCAGCGATGGGTCAGTGATACGTAAAACCATACCCTTTGTTTCATCGTTTGAATATCGGTTAACATTTTCGATGAATACATCGTATTTGCGCACCTCATCGTCGACATTGGACATTATTACCGCAGGGCCTTCATGAACCTCGTCCTGAAATGCTATCTTTAAACGTTCTGACGGCAAATACATGCTGCCCACAGGGTCTATGATGCCATATATTCCATATGGTGTATTGGCCTTAACCGTGCCTATGATGCGTTCGGGCTTTAACTTGCCGATCAGCTCACCCGGCGCGCCCTTATTTCCCTGCCTGATGTCTGTGATCACTGTGTCTGTGATATAGCCGTCCTTTACGGACATCAGTCGCTTGGTATCCACGTCCATGATGCCGTGGCCAAGTGCGCCGAATATACGGCTGCTTGGATTATAATAGGTTACTGTGCCGATACCTTGCGTAGAATCGCGCACCCATACACCGATCTTGTACTTCTTGTCCTCACTGCTTAATACCGGCTTGATGCCTACATCCATTTCGCTCTCAGAGCGTTTGATGTGTAGGTTTATATCGTCAGGGGTCTTTTTGCTTTCAAGTGCTACGACGAGGTCTTCTTTATTTCCGATGGATTTGCCATCCACAGACAGGATAAGGTCGCCGGATTGAAGCTTGCCGACAGAAGGGTTCTCGACTTTTCCTCCCTCTACCGAGACATTACCGGAGCCTAAGACCATAACGCCGTTTGTATTTATGCGTACGCCAACGGTCAGGCCGCATGGGATTAACTCTGTGTCCGGTAATATATCGAGCCGTACCTTTTTTACAGGTATACCGAATGCGTTTAATGTGAGTTGGCCACTACCGGTTTCATTAGCCGATATTGTGACTGGCTCGTTTAATGATACATTAATATTGTTGTTAATGGGTTCGTTATTTACATTAATTACCGTTACGGCATCTGTTTCCAGATCAGCTGAAAACGGCGAAATACTGCCAAAACTCATTGGTAACTTTAAAATGATATCTCGTGTAGAATTTTGGGTTAATCTGATTTCATTTGGGAAATATATAATATTGATAAACATACACAGCATAGCAAAAAGAAAAGCAGCTATGCCGGATATTGGAATGAATTTTTTGTTCATAATAAGCCTCCAAACATCACGCGTCAGCGCAAAAGCGTTTGGCTATAATGTATCCGTTTTTGGAGGCTTTTATACCCGCGAAGGATTGCGGAAAGGTGCGTAAAGTGCCGTATTTACAAGGGAAAATAGGTGTTGGAACATATTAGGGCGGCTATTACAGTGAGATTTAAGATAATAGAAATCGGAACGAGGATTTGAAACTTTAAATGCTTTGTTTTATGCCTAAATATCCTCATACCGAGCAATGCACCAATACCACCCATTAAAAGCGCTGAGATAATAAGCGTATTCTCACTTATACGCCATTTTCCACGCTTAGCCTTGCTCTTGTCCATGCCGTACAATGTAAATACAAATGTATTCCATATAATGTAAAAAATTAAAACTATTACTTCGCTCCGGTTCATATTCATCTTTCCTTATTTTAGCAATGAAAAATTTACCTCAGCCGATCACCCATGATGCGGCTGATTTTTTTTGCACCATATACATTTAGATGCTGTGCGTTACCTGTTACATCCTCAAAGTCTGCGTTAACGAGGCCTGTCTCATGATCCAATAGGTTAAAGTCGATGAACTCGATGCCGTATTGCTCAAAGAAGTCCGCGAACATCTTGTGAAATCGTGAGTAACCGATGCGCTTACGATAGGTATCGTTAAACGGGGCCATAGTAGCGATTAGACGGATATCTCGATCGTTACAGAGTTTGAGGATACGTTCGAACGCAGTGATCGATAGATCGTTGATCTTTGGTGTGAAGCGCAGCTGCGAGGATTGACTAAACTTCATTAATGAACGGTATGACATTTTTGAGGTCAGCTTATAAAAGCCCTTGTTTTCCGGTACAGATGACTGCGGTCTAAGCATATATTTCAGGTTCTGCATCACGAGCTCAGGCTTTTTCCAGTTTGTATGACAGTCGAATAATCGCGTGGATGCACGCAATGCGTCAAATGGATTTTCGAAAAGATCAAAACATAATCTAACCTTAGCCGGTGAAAGGTTGAGGCTATTGATATTCGGCTTATATCCCCGGTATGTGCCCGAGGAATCCCCGAAGCTGAAGCACTCCAACACGATGATGTCGGGGACTTGACGCTTCAAGACCTCTTCAAGGTATATGGCAGTGACATCGATCTTTTGATCGGGAATTCCCGCGTTGAACGAGCTTCGGCCGGAAACCTCTGTAACGATATCCGGAACAAATGTGCAATACGCATGTGAGTTACCGATAAACAACACGTCGGCGTAGTCCTTCGGTAGCTGCTTTACGGCGCGCACACGCTCCTCGACGCTGTCGACGGTCTGCAATGTTCGTTCCAAAAGCATCACTATCGCAAGCAACAGCAAAAGCATTAAAACTACTTTAAAACTGAAAATAAATAAACGGCGAAGCGTTAGCATTTCCATACACCCCAAACACAGCGATAACAATAAATAAACAACAATATACAATCCAACGCGTGACAACAGGCTCTCGCGCGAGGCATGCAGTGAGGTCATAGCGTTCGTTAAGTGCCTCGTACACAAGCAGCAAGACAATCGCTACGACACAGAACACGAGCGCAACACCCTGAGTGGGCGTCAGGTACAGGCTCATAAGCCCCGAGAAGAACGATGGTGATAAAAATTTCTTTAATATCACCAGAAGTTCTGATAGGTTCTGAGCGCGAAAGAATATCCATGTAAAACAAATCATCAGGAATACAGCACAGCGTTTTATGAGTCTATAGGTCAGCGGTACATACGGCTCCTCTGCATTGTGGCCGACACGTACATGTTTTTTCCAGATATCTTCGATGATTTGCAGCAGACCGTTTACCAGACCCCAGAGCACAAAGGTCAGATTTGCGCCGTGCCAGAGGCCGCTGACTAGAAACACGATAATGATGTTTAAATATCGGTGCTTGCGATTCCCACCCAACGGGATATAGATATATGAGCGAAACCAGGATGTAAGCGATATATGCCATCGCTTCCAGAAATCCGTGATGCTCGTGGCTGCATATGGTCGATTGAAATTTTGGGTGAGGTCGTAGCCGAGTATACGCGCGCTGCCGATAGCTATGTCGGTGTATCCGCTAAAGTCACAGTATATCTGAAATGCAAACAACACAGCCGCAAACATAAAGAACACGCCGCTATATTCATGAGGACGGTTAAAAAACATATTTACAAACGCAGCGAGATTATCCGCGATCACGATCTTTTTTATAAGTCCTCGACTGATTATAAGCAGTGCGGACTTTGTACGGTCCGGATCGAAACAGGTAGGGCGGTCAAACTGAGGCATCAGGTGCTCATATCGTTCTATAGGGCCCGCGACGAGCTGTGGAAAGAACGACACGAACAACGCATAGCGAGGAAGCTTGGGTAACTCGGCGTTTCCGTTATAGCTGTCAATCAAAAAGCCCAACGCCTGAAAGGTATAGAATGAGATACCGACGGGCAATAACAACGAGCTGCGAGACGGTGTATAAACGATACCAGCTAAGCCTAACATGACTGCAGCGAGTTCGTTTATAAAGTCAAAGTACTTAAACATCAACAGTAAAACGATATTGAATATGAGGCTGGATAGGAACACGGTCTTTCGAAGGGAGTGTGATGTGGCGCGTTTGATACAGAGAGCAGCGAAATAGGTAGTGAGGGTAGATAGGAGCATCAGCGCGGCGTACTGTGCATTCCAGCACATGTAGAAGAAATAGCTTGCCAAGAGTAGGAAATGTAAACGTAACTTAATGGGTAACAAAAAGAACAGCAAGCAACATACGGGCATGTACACAGCATATGATAGGGAGTTAAAGATCACATAATCAATCCTTTTCGTAGACGAGGCTTCCGAACATCTTTCTGAGAAACGGCAACGGGATGATATACATGCAGGCTCGTACAAGCGCACCGAGTACAAGGGACAACCTAATGCGTTGCCCATGAGCAGACGCTATATCATGAACGAGCAGAGATGTACATATGTATTCGTCATCCTGAGGCAAGTTGATCTGAAAACTTTTGCGGCATTCACCGGTGTCGGAAAAACCTGTGACAAGCTTTTGTATATATGCGCAAAGCGAGGTTATATTGAGCATGCTGCGCTTATTTTCAATCATAGGAAAAGCTAACGGTAAGAATGGTAAACGATACCTCAGTATTTGCTTCATGAGCCGCGTCATATTGCCCGGGGCATGAAGGTCTGTATCATAGACCATAGGCAGACGCAACACGGTCACATTAAATCCGCTGCCGGATATGGCCTTAAGACCTTCTTCGGCTAAAAACTTACTCCGACCATAGTCGTTGTGTGGAGCAGCCGGGGTCTCTTTTGATATCACGGTCGGTCCATGTATACCGTCCTTCGCGCCATATACGGCCATCGTGCTCAGAAATACAAAGTGTTTTATGCCGTCGGCCTTGGCCTTGTAGCCAAGCTCTACGGTTAAATCGGTGTTGATACGGTAATATTCGATGCTTGAAGCCTTTTTGTGTACTATCGCAGCGCAATGTATCACCACATCGTAGCCTGTAAGAGAAAACTGAAACGGTGTCTCATCATCCCCACGCAACGATACTATTTCACACTGATGCCCACCAGCAGTCAGTGCATCGTACAGTTTATTCGAAATATATCCGGTTTTTCCTGTCAGCAATATCCTCATGCACTAACTCCCGCACCCGTCAGCACATGTTTCACTGTCAGAAATATAATCTGTATATCAAACAGCAGACTCATACGTTTTACATATTCACCGTCATACTGTGCCTTTACGGGTATCGGTAATTCGTCACGTCCGTTAATCTGTGCCCATCCCGTGAGACCCGGTAGCACCTTGTTTGCCGATACGCGATCGCGTTGCTCTATAAGATCAAATTGATTCCAGAGCGCGGGCCGTGGTCCCACAAACGACATGTCGCCGCGAAGGATATTGTATATCTGCGGCAGCTCGTCGAGAGAGAATTTGCGTAAAAAACGTCCTACGCGCGTGATGTATTGCTGCGGGTTTTGAAGTAGGTGTGTGGGTACATCGTGCGGCGTGTCGATCTTCATCGTACGGAACTTAT
>CAZUNC010000078.1:0-10288 GCA_964621475.1 uncultured Defluviitaleaceae bacterium
CCATTTGGGGCATAAATTTAAGGATCGCCGGGGCGTTTTCCTCTATGATGCTGTAGTGTTCTAGCAAAATGTTTCTAGCTTTCCAGAGGTTCCGATAGTGGTCATCGTAGCATGATCTATGCGTACCGCCGTCTAATCCGTGTGCGACATATACCTCGCAGCCCTGGAACGGATTTGCCGTGCCCAAGTAAAGATCGTTACGCTGATCCGGAAAGAGTATCCTGCCACCGTAGTTGTCCGGATTGTTAAGCCCGTTTAGGAATACGGACCTGAAATTGATACCGTCATCCGAAATATACAAATCAAAACCGATCGGATAGTGGATTACTCCTAATATCTCGACCACTGCTTTATATATCCCAATCAGTATATCCGTTATCGTGCTGCCTATCAGTTGATATAGACCTTCTTTGTTTGCAAGCAACGTGGTCAGTATTACCTCCATATTGCTCGAATCATCAAATGTGCTTACGAGTAACCTTCCATTATATTCCTGTATCTGCCAAGCATAGACATTGAACGGATTGTTGAAACCGGATCCCAGGCCCGAAAGGCTTCTGTGCTTATGCGGACATGGTGATGGTATGGGCAACAACGGATTGCCGCCTACAACCAGGCTCCAGTTGTCATGCCTATCTATCCTGATGATATCGCAGCCCATCGGAATAAACCATGCAAGGGGCAGTTGCTTTGTACCACTCACGTAGAGATAGTTATTAAATACGCCGATGCTCAGCGTGTATTTATTCGCAGGATCGCCAAAGCCATTATTAACGATCAACGTCCAGTCGTTCATTCTCGGTTCTTTGCCGTTTGTTCTCCAGACTGCGGCGCCGCTCGAGCTGCTTGTCGCGACATATATCCTGTTATTAAATACCGCCATGTTGCTAATGGCTCCGCTGGGGTTTCTGCTCGGATCAAATCCCGGGGCGTTGGTATTTATCACAAGCTCCCATGGATAAAACTCCGGATCAACACTACTATATAAAAGCGGAACGCTGCTTTGATTAGCCTCATCAACCGTTGCTACATACAGCTTGCCCCTATGGGTGATCATCGCTCTCGACGAGGTTCCTTCGAGGTTACCGGGCACCGTGAACCAGTTTACGCCATTGGTGGATTTCAGGATAGTTACGCTGCTGCCGTAACTCGCGGCAAACAGGCAGGGGCTCCCCCCAAATGGGGAATAGTTGATCATATATCTAAATCCCGTGATGCCGGAACCTATAGGTGCTTTATAAACACGCTCCCAATACAGAGCCCCTTCTTTTTCATATCGCCATATCTCAGCCTGATTGTCTATCGGGTCTGGTTTTATCAGGTCAGGCAGAACCGTACGGGGCTCAATAGCCTTGATGATATTTACCAAAATGTTTCTTCCCGTGCCTACGTAAACAAAGTTGTCCAGTTCACTCATAGACCATGCATAATTATTTTGTCTAGCATTATTTAAGTCATTTTTATCAAACCCGTTAACCGGGGTTATTTTTTCAAATACCAATAACACATCCTCCTTCTAATTGTTGTATTACATATTATTCAATTTGAGAGTAGGTTGTGATGTATTCCCTTTCTCTAAAAAAGTACAAGTCACGTAAACTGATTTGAATACAACCATGTTTGAGTACAAGTTTATTCGCTCTTTGCAGTAAACTTGCACTTTATGATATGCGCAAACGCATAGTCCTTCACCAAGTCTGGGTTCGTTACAAATTCCTGTGCGTCACCGAACATAAGAAGACCGTTATTGTCACCTTGAAATAGCGCAGTATATAGTACGATCTCCTTGCCGGCCTCTATCGTTAACGGTTCGTTTATCGGGCCGTATGCGTAGCTGTTGCTATAGTACGGGCAAGGCTCACTCGTGGTCGTTATCTTGCCGCCCTCTTCGGCCTCCAATACAATCGTCCAACGAAAATCCGGCTCTTTGCTGATCAATATCGCAAGGTTCCCCTCTGTCTTTCTGCCTTCCATTGGCATTATTGTGAGATCGCCGCCATGGTCGCTCTGCAATACCCCGTCCTTATACACCTCTACCCATACCCTGATTTCTTTATATTGCTCTTCCGATTTATACGAAAACAACTCAATGTCGCTCTTGTCATATTTTAGTAAATCTACAATTCTTTTCTGTTCGTCTGTGAGCTGCATGCTCTGTATTGTGTTGCCCGGTACCTTCTTCGTGGTCGTCGTGTACCAATACAGTGAACCGAGTGTCAGCGCAAACAAGATGCAAACCACAGCAACCATAATTATCCGTTTCATGTCTTACCCCTTATACAGTTTATATTCTATTGAATCCACTAGCGCCATCCAGCTCGCCTGTATGATATCCTCCGAAACCCCCACGGTCGACCATGTGCCGCTCTGGTCACCGCTGTCTATAAGCACCCTGACTACCGATGCGGTCGCGTCCGTCGAATCCAACACTCGCACCTTATAGTCAATCAGGTGCATGTTGGTCAGCTGCGGATAAAAGCGTTCGAGAGCCTTTCTCAGCGCGAGGTCGATCGCATTTACGGGGCCATTGCCCTCCGCGGCTGTGATCTCGGCTACTCCGTTTACAGCGATCGTGATCGTCGCGCGGTCAGCTATATTGTGCATACCCGGATGCTCACAGAGGATCGTATAGTTAATTAGCTCAAAGAACGGCTTATACCTACCGAGCTTCTTAAGAACGAACAATTCGAGCGACGCGTCCGCGCCCTCAAACTGATAACCGCGATGCTCCATGGCCTTGATATCATTCGCGATCTCTATGACCTCCACCGAGTTCTTATCCAGATGTGGCGCTATGGTTTGTATCCTTGTCAATATCGCTGTGCGTCCTGCCATCTCCGAAAGCAAGAACCTTCGCTCGTTTCCGACTGCTTCCGGACTAATATGTTCAAACGAATCAGCGGACTTGAACACAGCGTCCATATGCATACCGGCTTTGTGTGCAAATGCGCTGCGCCCGATATATGGTGTGTTTTTGCTGATGCGTAGATTCGAGATCTCCGCTATGCGTGTGCATTGCTCGGTGAGCTGCCCGAGGCTCTCGTCCGGGATACATCGGTAACCGAGTTTGATCTGCAGTGCGGGTAAGAGCGACGCGAGTGACGCATTACCACAACGCTCGCCAAAACCGAGCATCGTGCCCTGCACATGGCGCGCACCCGCATTGACCGCCGCAATTGTATTTGCAACAGCCAACCCCATGTCGTTATGCGTATGTATGCCTATCTGTGTATCCGTGAATATGCGTTTTGCATATTTAACCGTCTCAAATATCTCTTCATACAAGCTGCCGCCGTTGGTATCGCAGAGCACGAGACCGTTCGCTCCTGCGTCTTTTGCGGCCTGTAAGGTTTTTATGGCGTATTCTGCGTTATTTTTAAACCCATCAAAGAAATGCTCCGCGTCGTAAAAAACCTCCGCGAAGCATCCCTTTAAATATCCTATCGTTTCATAAATCATTGTTAAATTCTCGTCGAGGCTCGTAGTCAGTATATCCGTAACATGCCTCCCGTGGCTTTTACCCACGATTGTTACCGCGTCTGCCTGTACATGGCCAAGCAAACTCATATGCTTATCGTCTTCTACGCGCATATCCTTTCTGCGCGTACGACCAAACACACATAGCTTTGAATTTCTAAGCCTCGGTGCCTGTTTCAAATGTTCGAACAACTCGGCATCCTTTTGATATGCAGCCGGGTTCCCGGCCTCGATGTACGACACGCCGATCTCATCCATTATAGCCACCAGGCGCAGCTTATCCTTTACAGAATAGGCTATGCCCTCGCCCTGCATACCGTCACGCAGCGTGGAATCGCAGATTGCTACAGATACATCCGACATATATTAACCTCCATGCCGATCCCTTACTAATTCGTCGCTGATGATCTTGCCATCTTTAAATGTTACGACGCGTTTTGTTTGTATCGCAATGTCATGCTCATGCGTGACCATTACGATCGTAGCGCCGTCGTTATTTAACTGTTTAAATATTTCCATAATCTCGTCGCCGGACTTAGAATCGAGGTTACCAGTCGGTTCGTCGGCCAGGATGATCGCAGGATCATTTACAAGCGCACGCGCAATCGCGACACGTTGCCGCTGACCACCCGAGAGCTCCGCAGGCTTGTGATCCATACGTTCTGCCAGTCCCACACGTTCGAGCACCTGGGATGCGATACGCTTGCGCTCCTTTGTGCCCACACCTGCATAGATCATCGGCAGCTCGACATTTTGAAAAGCGTTGAGCTTGGGCAGCAGGTTAAATGACTGGAACACAAATCCTATCTTTTTGTTACGTATCTTCGCGAGCTCCTTACCCTTGATCGTCGAAACATCATCGCCGTCCAATAAATAACTGCCATTCGTGAGTGTGTCGAGGCAACCGATGATATTCATCATCGTGGATTTGCCCGAACCCGATGCGCCCATGATCGCCACAAACTCCCCGACATCCACGCTGAGATCTACCTCACGGACTGCCGCTACAGACAGCCGCCCTGTCTTATATACCTTCGTCAGTTTCTTTGTCTCTATAATCATTGCGAGCCCGCCTTGAACATGGGCTTAACAAATATGCCCTCTTGGACTCTCGGGGTCGGGTTGTTTACGATCTTCTCGCCGTCCTCGACGCCTGTGACCTCTACAAAGATGCCTGAATACTCGCCTATCTTTACTTCGCGCTTCTCTATCGTATAGTCGTCCTTTATCACATATACATAATTGAGACCGCCGTTCTCGCTCACCGTAGCCATCAGCGGCACGACGACCGTATTCTCACGGATGCTTGTCGTTATGCTTGCGTCTATCGTATACCCCGATTTGAGCATGCCGTCCGGATCATCCGCGGTCAACTCAACCACGAGCACGGTTTCTTGCGAATTACCTATCATGGCTTGCTTGGCAAATTCCGATATCTTTGTGACCTTTGCCTTTAAAGGCTCCGCGCCTAATGCCGAGGCTTTGACCTCTGCGTCCTGACCGAGCGCAAGGCTGTATGCGTCTGCCTCCGGTACGTTTACGGTGATCACGAGGTTTTTGCCAGCCGTATCGGCAACCGTCATCAGCGGCACACCCTTCTGCACCGATGCACCCTCACTTGCGTTAAGGCTTATGACCGTTCCAGAGAAGGTAGATTTTTCATCGGGTACAAATTCCTCCATCTGCTTTGTGATCTGATTCATACCCATCTTTGCCTGCTCGATTGCTATCTCAAGGGTCGATATCTGGTTCTTGACCTTCGGGTCCGACAGTTTGTTACGCGCGGATGCAAGTTGATCCTGTGCAAGCTTCAGTGCTGCCTCTGCGTTTACCGTTGATGCCTTTTGGGTCTCAAGCGTAAGCTCAGACGTGAGCTTTTGATCCAGCAACTTATTCAGGCTCTCGGATGCGGTATCCAGTTCTGTTTTAGCGATACCGCCACTGTTGTACAAAAGCTTTATATCATCATATTGCTTTTGTGCGGTCTCGATGTTTCGCTCGATCTGTTTTATCGACACTGTAGTCTGCTCTATCTGCGCTTGTACGTCGTTTAATCCCTTTTTTGCCGAGTTTACGGCGTTCTCTAACTGTAGCTGATCCGTGTTCGATATGGGTAGCTTTGCAGCCTCGAGGTTCAGTTGAGAGGTTCTGAGCGCCAGTTCAGCCTCGTTGTACTTTTCCTGCAAATCCTCCAGATACTTCACGTCATAGACCGCGAGCACCTGTCCCTCCTTGACCTCGTCGCCCTCTTTTACATTTAATGTCAATATCTTGGCCGAGGTACTCGCAAATACGGTGTTGACCTTATCAAAACCCACCGTACCCTTTGCCGATACCTTTGAAATGATCGTCTCACGATGCGCCTTTTCAGCCTCTACGGGTATAGCGTCCTTTGGGATACCCGACTGGTTGCCGTTTTTCTGCACATTCCATATACCAAATCCAACAAATCCTGCTACTGCAATCACTATCACTATAGCGGCGATTATCTTTTTTGTTTTACTCAATGCTCTGCTCCTTCTGTCTACATCTGAATGTTTTGTAACATGTTCTGCTGCCAGTCAAGCATCATAAACGTGGATGCCAGCGAACCCACTGTGAACGCGAGTGTTAGCAGAAACATTACGATCGTCACGACCGCAGCACGCGTATTCGTGAAATCATTCAGCTTCTTTACGCCTATAAATACCAAGATATTTGACCATATGCCGAATACATTTATAGATATTAATATGCAATACAGCAAGTTAGTCATATTACCGTTAGGCATCAATACCGCCGCGAGTGATGTCATATCCAGCGACGTATTCATCATGATCATCAGGCTCGTTGTAATCAATGAACCTATCGCCGAGATCACACGGATATGCAAATACATCGAAAAATACTGCTTGATCGTCGCAGTCCCCTTGGCGATCTTAGAGACGATGAACAATATAAGCGCCGATACCAGCACAAACAGCGGTATAGATAAGGTTCCTATCACTGAACCAACCGTGGCCCCTATGTTCTTAACGTTCTCTACCTGATCCTTTACATCGTCCGGCAAAACCGGATTGAACATATCCATGCCGTAACGCTCGATAGATATAGCAGACATCTCCGCAGTGGTGATCTGCACCAGTCTCGGTGTGAGCGGCAGCAAAAATAACGCAAATACGATCACTACAATGATTATCGACCATATCGGCTGATGATAATGTAGATTTTCCATTAACTTGCCCGGCGCGATAAATATCGATATCAGCCGGTCAAAAAGCCCCATCTGCTTGGGTATTTCCTCCTCGACCATCTCTTCAGTCAAGCCAAGGTTGTTGCTTTCTTCACTCATAATGGCCTCCCCATATGTTTATAACATGCCTCCGTGACTACTCTGCCACGTGGTGTGCGTTGTATAAAACCGAGCTGCAGTAAATACGGCTCGGATACATCCTCTACGGTATCCTTTTCCTCGTCTATCGACGCGGCCAGCGTATCCAAACCCACCGGGCCACCGCCGAATTTATTTATAATTGCGTCGATGAGCTTTTTATCGACAACATCGAGCCCGAGTGGGTCTACATCGAGTAAATCGAGCGAAGACGCTGCGGTCTCGCGGTCGATAAGGCCATCGTATTTGACCTGCGCGAAATCTCTAACGCGTTTCAATAAACGATTGGCTATACGCGGTGTACCCCTACTGCGGCGTGCTATTTCCTCTGCGCCGTCTTGCACGATCTCAGCGCCGAGCACCCGCGCGGAGCGTTTGATGATGTCTACAAGGTCCGCTACGCCGTACGGCTCCAGATGTTGCACGACCCCGAAGCGATCCCGCAGCGGTGCGGTCAGAAGACCTATACGTGTCGTCGCACCTATAAGTGTAAATTTAGGCAGGTCGAGGCGTATGCTCTTGGCCGTTGGGCCCTTACCGATGATGATATCTATAACAAAGTCCTCCATCGCGGGGTAAAGTATCTCCTCAACCACACGGTTCAGACGGTGTATCTCATCGATGAATAATATATCGCCCTCGTTTAGATCATTTAATATTGCGGCCATGTCGCCGGGGCGCTCGATAGCGGGTCCTGCGCTGATCTTTATCTCCGCGTCCATCTCGGCAGCGATGATCTGCGACAGCGTCGTCTTGCCGAGACCCGGCGGCCCGTACAGCAGTACATGATCCATGGACTCGTGGCGTTGCTTCGCGGCCTCGATAAATACGCGCATATTGGATTTGACCTTGGACTGGCCTATGTATTGATCAAGGCTCTGCGGTCGGAGCTTCTGCTCATAGAGCGCGTCGTCATCATAGAGGCCCGCCGTCATGATCCTGTTCTCGCTCATATATCCTTAACACTTCTCTCACAATACATTATGTCGCCACTCAGACGGTTCTATTTAACAATCTCAGCGACAGCCTGATAATCTGCTCTGTCTTCATGCCGTCTGCCGCCACCTCACAGACGGCCTTCATCGCGTCACTGCGTCCATAACCGAGCGCGATGAGCGCATCAGCCGCATCCTGCCGCTCGCTGCTGAGTCCTGTGCCCAAGCCTTCTATACGCCTAAGCTGCGATTCATCCGACGTCGTCAAAAATTCCTTTGACTTCTTCATTTTATCCTTGAGTTCGAGCACTATACGCTGCGCGGTCTTTTTACCGATGCCCGGTGCCTTGGAAAGCCCGTCTGTATCATCCGAGATAATCGCCATCATGAGCTGCACGGGCGACATCACGGACAATATGCCGAGCGCGGTCTTTGCGCCTATGCCCGAAACGCCGATCAACTGTTTAAATATATTGATCTCCTCGCGCGTGACAAATCCGTACAGGCTCACATCGTCTTCCTTTACGCTCATGTGTGTGTACAGCGATGTTTGCTCACCATGGCGCAGCGACGACGCGGTCGTCGGGTTTATCAAAATCCTGTAGCCTATGCCGTTACAGTCGATCACGGCTTCGTGATCGTTTACATGTGCGACAGGCCCCTTTACAAACGCGATCATGATTTCTTTTCGGGCACCGGCTTGATGCAGATATGCACCTCGTCGAGCTGCTTCTGCGTAACCTCATTCGGTGCGTTCATCAAAAGATCCTGTGCGTTCTTGTTCATCGGGTATGCGATAACCTCGCGGATGTTCGGTTCGTTTGCGAGCAACATCACGATACGGTCGACACCCGGAGCTATACCCGCATGAGGCGGTGCTCCGTGCTTGAACGCGTTATACATGGCCGGGAATTTTGATTCGATAACGCTCTCGTCGTAGCCCGCGATCGCAAAGGCTTTGACCATGATCTCGGGGTCGTGGTTTCTGACCGCACCGCTACTGAGCTCTATACCGTTGCAGACGATGTCGTACTGGTACGCGAGTATGTCGAGCGGATCCTTTGTATTTAACGCCTCGAGGCCGCCCTGCGGCATCGAGAACGGATTGTGCGAAAAGTCTATTGTATTCGTCTCGGGGTTTAACTCATACATCGGGAAATCTACTATAAAACAGAAACGATACACGCTCTCGTCAATGAGCTTGAATTCCCTGCCGAGCTTATTACGCAATACACCCGACAGTTTCAATGCGGCACCCTTCTCGTCTGCGATCATAAATATCGCGTCCCCGGCCTTAGCTCCGGTCTTTTCCAATAACGCTTTGCACTCGTCCTCAGTGATGTATTTTGCGACGGAACCGGACAAGACTGGATCTGCGTCAGCGACCTTTAGCCATACGAGACCCTTTGCGCCCTCGGCCTGCATCTCTTCGGTCATACGGTCAAAGAACTTTCTGGCCGATGATCCGCCGCCCGCTACGACCTGGGCTACTATCGTTTTGTTCTCAAACGCCTTAAATGCGCTATTTGCAAAGCATTCGGTCACGTTCGAAAGTTTTATCGGGTTGCGTAGGTCGGGTTTGTCTGAGCCGTAAATGTTCATAGCGTCCGCGTATGTGATGCGCTCAAACGGCGGTTTAGATACGCTCTGTGTATTCGGGTCGGTAAATTGAATAAAGATGTTATGACAGAGTTCCTCGACGACCGCGAACACGTCGTCCTGCTCTGCGAAGGCCATCTCCATATCGAGCTGATAGAACTCGCCCGGTGAACGATCCGCGCGTGCATCCTCGTCACGGAAGCACGGCGCAATCTGGAAATATTTATCAAAGCCAGAGGCCATCAGAAGCTGCTTGAACTGCTGCGGTGCCTGAGGCAGCGCGTAAAACATGCCCGGGTGCAGACGTGACGGCACGATAAAGTCGCGCGCGCCCTCGGGTGACGAGCTCGTGAGTATAGGTGTCTGTATCTCCATAAAGCCCATATCGGTCATCTTGCGGCGTATGGCGGATATTACGCTCGAGCGCAGCACGATGTTCTTATGAACATCCGGATTTCTCAAATCCAGGTATCTGTATTTGAGGCGCAGGTCCTCGCGTGTTTCTTTCGAAGTAGCGATTTCGAATGGCAATGCCTCCGAGCATTTGCCCAGAAGTGTTACCTCTTCTGGCACGATCTCGATATCTCCGGTTGCCATTTCGGGGTTTTTGTCTGAGCGCTCTACGACATTACCTTTTATCATAACGGTCGATTCACGTGGTATCTCACGCAGCTTGTTCATGATCGTTTCGTCCGTAACGACCGCTTGTGTTACACCGTAATGGTCACGCAGCGTCACAAACATGATCGAGCCCTTATCCCTGACATTATTCATCCAACCGGCGACTTTTACGCTCTTACCTACATCCGATATGCGCAGCTCGGCGCATGTATGTGTTCTATACATTTTTTCCATCCTCTTTAGCGTTAGATTCATTCTATATAAAAATACCACTTTGAGACATAAA
>CAZUNC010000079.1:0-10267 GCA_964621475.1 uncultured Defluviitaleaceae bacterium
ATTATATCGTTGAGGATTTCCCGCTGATCATCCCGGACACCTATAAAAACGCCGGAGAGGCAGCGATATCCCATGCGATAGAGGTCACTGTGTCCGGGGAATCCGTAACGAAGTATAAAAAGTTAGCGTACAACCTCGTCTCGGACTATCGTGCAGCCAAGGCCGCCACCGTGAGCTTTGAGCAAGCAGTAAACCGCATCAGCGGAAACGACCCCGAGGAGGGTATGATCTATGATGTAAGCTTTGGCTACAGGATCGACAGGAACCGTGGCGCGCTGATGTATTGGGTATTCGAAACGGACGGAGCCAGCTTTTCTATACCGGCAACGAGTTAGCATTTCGAAACGGAGTAAATTGTTATGAACTGGAGCAGGGCCAAAACCCTTACGATTGTATTCTTGGTCGTATTGAATGCGTTTCTGGGGATCATGCTCGCGTTTGAGCAAAGCAAGTATGTGCTCGGCAGCGCGCGACAAACAGCTATTATAAACCTGATGGAAAAAAACGGCATCCGCATAGAGACCCCGATACCGAAGTTCTTTAAGCCACGCAGACAACTCACGATAGCACAGAATATCTACGATGAACACTGGATAACCGAAACCTTTTTCCCCGATACTACAACTGACATCAAGGCTCAAACGGACGGCGAACGCCATATATATTCGACGGACGACGCGGTGCTTGTATTGATGAACGGTTATCTATCCTACGACCGCCCGAAGGGTACGGGTGTCTATGAGCAAATGGATGTAAAGACTGCGCTGTCACTATGCGGCGAGGTCGTAAAGCGCAGCGGGCTCACGGACTTCTACACAGATGTTATAAGCGAAAGCGAAGAGGGCATCCGTGTCGTGTATTGCGAGCGTTTCAAGGGCATGACGATACTGACCAATTTCATGGACTTCTACGTCACAAAAAACGGTATTATGCAGATAGACTGTGTCTATGGCGCTCCGCAAGGCTTTACGGGCACATCCATCGAGGTTTGCGCAGCGGACGAGGCCATGTACAGCTTTATGCGCGAGGCAAGGAATGCATTCGGCAACCGTGAGCTGTTCGTGGATAAGATGGATATGGTCTATTTCCAGGACGATCGTACCGCCGATGCTGCGGTGCCGTATTACCGGATCTATGTAAGGGGTATCGAGCTGCCGTTTCTTATTAATGCGTACACAAATAAGCTCGTGAGTTAATCGAGCCTGAACACCTCATCCATAAAACGTATGGGCTCCGCCTCGGAAAAATCAAACGAACCCACGACCATCTGCGAGGTGATCGCGTTCCATCGGTTACAGGCCTCGCTCTGCGCAATATATGCGTTCGCGGCCCGAATATCGTCACACTCAAACACATAGAAAAACTGTGTACCGTTTTGGAATATCGAATAATTCCTGTAACCGGCTATTCTGTGTTCCTCCATGATCTCAGGCCACGGCTCCCTGTGCATGCGGACGTATTCCTCCAGGCACTCAGGTTTTATCTGCCATGTCCAAGCGTATCTTTTCGACATTATGTTACCTCCTTATAGGTTACAGCGTGTCTTTGATTTTTATCACTATTACAACAAAGGAGAACTTATGACAAACTATTCATTCAAAGCAGTAAATGACGAAACCTATGCAGTACATTATGCAGTTTATCTGCACGAAAACATCTTTCTGAGCAACAGCTACAACGAGCGCATCGAAAACGCAGATCCAAACGGCGGCGGCTACTTGGTATATCAGAATTACACACCGGTCGGTGGGGTTTGCTTATACAACGATCGTATTACCTCGGCTTTCTTGATCCCACCGTTTGACGATAGATGGCTGTTCTGGCAAAAGGTAATGGAATTCGCTACCGCAAGGCTCAGCAACTCAACGCTCACGATTGACTACATCACCACAGCCGATGCAGACGTACTCTCCGAGCTCGGTACCCATACACGCAACCTATCGATCAGAAACAAAAACGCCAAGCGTCGTATGCAACGCCCGACCGCAGCTTATGAGATCACAGCTCCCGAAGGCTTTTATTTCACAACGCCCAACGAAGCAGACATCGAGGAAATCACACGTGTTGTATACGAGGCACATCTGTATGGATTCACATCAACCATACTCGGCGAGCCTGTCGAACAAGATGTATCCAGCGCTATTTCAAGACGCTTCGATTCATTTACTAAGACCGACACATTGAACATGGGCACGATCGTCAAATCATCGGAAACCAACGCGATCGTCGCGGTGTGTATCGCAGGCATCTATCCCGACGCATCGGATAATATAGCAACGATCCATCAGGTTTCAGTACTGCCCGATTTTCGCGGCAAGGGCATTGCCAAGGCCATGATACTCAATAGCATCAACAACGCCCATCCGCGTTCACCTGTGATCACATTAGGTGTGATGTGCGGAAACCCCGCCGAAACCCTATATAGTGAGTTGGGCTTCTATGCGGGGCCCGCATACTATCACTTCGAATTTAACGCGATATAATCAATCTGCCTTGCTCGACGCTCTCGATCTCACCGAGTGCGAGTAATTGCATAAGAACATTACCCATGACGGAGGCCTCTATAGGCCCCGTTTTTATTTTTTTGCCGGTGGCCTCTGCGGTCATTTTACATAACAACGTATCCTGTATTCCGCCGCCGACCATGTGAATGCAATCGGCTTTTCTGCCCAAGACCTGCTCCATGCTGTGCGTCTGCAGCTTGTATTCGTTGGCGAGGCCGTTGTAAACCGCTATCGCAAGCTCGCCGAGACCCTCGAGGCCATCCTTCGGTCTGCCCTGTCCGTGGCAGATGCAGTAATCACGCACCGCATCGGCCATATTAGGAGGAGCCATGAACACGGGATCAGACGGGTCGATGCAAAAGCCCGTGCGCCCGGCTTGTATTGTCTTTTGGGCGGCTTCAATGATGTCCCCGAAGCTCACCTTCGTAACCTCCGATTGCGTTGATGCCAATGACGCGTTGATGTCCCTGCGTAACTGTTGGATGATCCATAGACCGTTTATATTCTTCAGGAAGCGTATCGTCTCCCCTACTCCACCTTCGTTAGTGAAGTTAAAACCAAAGCTCTCGTCGTTGATCACGGGTTCTGTCAGCTCCATGCCCAACAGCGACCATGTGCCACAGCTGATGTATGCGGCATTCGGACTGCTGAGCGGCGTACCTGCCACAGCCGAGGCCGTATCATGTGAGCCTACCGCTATGAACGGAATATCCGATAGTCCCGTTTCCTCACAAACAGCCTTTGTAAGTCGACCGATAACGGTACCGGGCTTTGTGGGTTCCCTGAAAAGATCCATTGGTATCCCGAACGCGTTAAAGATATCCGGATCCGGTTTGCGCGTGCAGGCGTTTATCAGTGCGCCCGTCGACATGATCGTGTATTCGTTAAATATCTCACCGCAGAGAAGGTATCCGAACAGGTCCGGCATAAACAAGCAGTGCTTCGCTGTCTCAAACACCCTCGGGCGCATCACCTGATCGGCACGCAGTTGATATACCGTATTAAAGTCCATAAATTGTATGCCCGTGCGTTTATAGAGCTCCTCTTTTTTCATCAGTGACTCGGTAGAGCCTATGTATCCCTTGGTGCGTTCGTCGCGGTAGTGTATCGGCATACCGATGATATTTCCGTCGCCGTCCAAAAGCCCGTAGTCCACACCCCAGGTATCGATACCGATGCCATGTACGCGCTCCCCGGTGCCCGCAAGCATAACCGCCGCCTTTTTGAGTGCCGTCTTCATCTCATCAAATATCATAAAGGTGTTCCAGTACAACGTGCCGGACATCCTTACGGGTCTGTTTTCGAACCGATGCAGCTCTGTGAGTTTTATCCCTTTCCCGTCATAGGCTCCGAGCATCAATCGCCCCCCAGATGCCCCCAAGTCAAACGCAAGCACATTTAACCCCATATAAACCCTCCCGTTAATTATGTAATTAACCTCAACCATAGATATAAAAGCATTATAGACGCTTACATGAGCTGTGTAAATTGCACAGGAATATTCTTGCGAAGATTATTGCATTTTTTCTTCGGATGTAGTAGCGTTATCCAAAAAGGTAGGACAGGAGAAGATTTATGGCTCATACAAAATTAAAACAAACTCTATTTTTAGATAAATCCGAAGAGGGTAGATACCTCACCGTACCGTTTGATGTACCGGAAAACGTGGAGACGATCACGGTTTCATATGATTATCCCTCGGAAAGCAGCTGTGTCGATCTGGGATTATTGGGCATAGACAACCGTTTCATCGGTGCGTCCGGCTCAGACCGACGCAGCATATCCGTCAGTGAATATAGGTCTTCTGACGGATACGCACGCGTCAAACCCGAGAGCGGCAGATGGGCCATTATCGCTGGTGCTTACCATGTAGCCGATGAGGGTGTAACGGTTGAGTACGAGATCGAATTCATATACAAGTCCCTGCGTTTATACAAGGGTGATCTGCATATGCATACGGTGGCTTCGGATGGCGCACTTACCGTTGAGGAGGTCGCATCCTCAGCCATGCAGCAGGGCCTGGATTTTATCTTCATCACCGATCACAACAATGTAGCTCATAACTCCAGCCTGCCCGCATACGGTCCGATAGCCGACCGCCTGTCCGTATTCCCGGGCTCGGAGTGGACGCATTATAAGGGTCACGCGGGTCTTCTCGGCGTTCAGAACCCATACGACCGCCCGTTTTTCGCCGGTACACCCGAGGAGGCCGCAGCCATCCTCAAGACCGCTCACGAAAAATCCGCACTCGTAGTAATAAATCACCCATTCGACGGGGATTGCGGCTGGCAATGGGGCTTTGACGGTATGTACTTCGACTGCATAGAGGCCGTCAACGCTTTTCCGACAGGATCGGACCTTCACTGTTTGACCTGGTGGCACCACTCGCTCTGCGAGGGTAAGCGCATACCTATCGTAGCTGGCAGCGACTTTCACCGCCCTGGCGTGTTTATGAAGATCGGTACCCCGACCTCCTGTGTATATGCGATGTCCCGTGGCCTCAGCGATATCCTCTGCGCGCTCAAGGCCGGTCACTCATATCTGACACTCGATGTAGAGGCACCTGTGCTCGAAATGAGCTGTGCTACAACGCCCGGTCAAAATCCCGCAACAATCGGTGATACTGTATATTTGAAATCCAACGACAGCACTGCACCCGTACTGGATATTAAAGTCAAAGACATAAAAAAAGGTGATAACCTAAAGGTCATCACCAAAAATGGTGTCGTGTATGAAAAAACATCAGAACAACGTGAGGATATTATATGGGATACGCCTGTAAACACCGACGCGATGTTTTACCGTGTAGAGGTCACACGCATATACGCGCAGGGAATGCCCGCGCTGCCCGTATTGATTTCAAATCCTGTATATGTAAGATGACTCGATTATATACCGACCTTCTCGGCCATCACAACATCCATGCAATGCTGGTGTGGGACACCCGACGAATTGCAATCGAATATGATCTCATCCACGCTACGTAACCGCCAATCTGCATAACACATAAACAATTCACCGGACCGCCAAGGATAAGCAAATGGCTCATCCTCAGGCGGTTCTTTTATAAACGGTTTATTTATAAATACATTGAGCGCATGAATACCACCGTCGCGGGTATGGCTTTTGTAGCTTGCAAATATCTCCGCGCGTAACTCGGGCGGAATATAGTGCAACACCCCACTCGAGTAGATCACATCCACATCAAAATCCAATCTAAACTCCTTGGCATCTGCCTTGATCGTGTTGATCCCGACACGATGCTTTTCCGCGAGTGCTTGAGCCTTATCAAGACCTGCCTGCACAAAATCAAGCGCATAGACCTCGTAGCCATTTTTCGCAAAGAACACAGCATCCTTGCCCTCGCCGCAGCCGATGTCCAGCAGGCGATAGGGCTTTACCGGCGGCAGTAGCTCCATCACGCGATAGCACATATGTGACGTTTCAAGACCCCAGTAATAATTCTCTGACTTGTATATATCCTCGTAGATGGTCATACGGTTTCTATGTATCTGCGCAGATTCTTCTGGCCGATATTTAGAGCCATGACGCATTCCTCGATCCCCTCAAACTCGATCGCGATATACCCGTCATAACCGGCCATCTTGAGTGCCTTTATGCAATGCTGCACAGGTACATCGCCGTGACCGATGATCGCACCACGCAGGAATGTACCGCTGCGTGTCGGGAAAAATCCGTCGCCAGGGTTTGGGCCGAGCGGAGATTTTACATGGAAATCCTTTGCGTGCGCATGAAACGCATATGGAGCCACGCGGCTCACGGCCGTGATCGGGTTTTCATCCGCGCAGAGGAAGTTGCCCATGTCGACCAGCAGGCCGAAGTTTTCATGCGCGACGGCGTTTACGAGCTTCTCAACGCGTTCGCTGTCCTGGCAGAAATATCCGTGGTTCTCAACGGTTGTGCGGATGCCCTTGGTGGCTGCATATTCAGTGACCCTGCGGCAGCCCTCCGCCAAAATGGGCAGTACCTGATCAAAGCCCTTGTGCCCGCGCGTGCCCGGCATGAAACCCTGTGTCGCGTCATGACGAACGAGCGGCACGCCCAAGATCGCTGCGATATCGATATGCTTCTTGACCATTTCGACCTCTGCGTCGAGGTTGCCACCCGAGCCGTTTATGAAATCCGCGGCGATCAAATAGCCTGTGATCGGGAAGTTCAAGGCCTTTGCCTCGGCAGCGAGCTTTGCGGCGTATTCCTCTGGTGTAGAGCCGTCATGCGGTATCACGGTCGCGAACTCTATCGAATCAAAACCCAATTCCTGAGCCTTTTTGATCGTGTCGAGCTGCGTCATCGTTCCGTCGTTGATATGCTGCGAAAAGCTATATGAGCTGACTGATATCTTCATATCTGCCTCCTATTATATTATTTAATCAGGTTGTTGAGGAAACCTACCGCCGTGCGGATGTCTGCCTCCGGGTTTTCGCCGACCTCACGCTCGATCGTCAAGAAGCCCTTATATCCGATCTCGTGTAACGCCTTCAGATAATTCGGGAAGTCCACGTCTCCCTTACCGAGCGGTAACTCGATAAACGCTTCGTCATCCTGCACGATGTCCTCGATCACGATACCGTACACGACCTCCGGGTCCTTGTTGATGAGTTTGCGGCCATCCTTTGCATGTGTATGTACGATGTAGTCCTTCAGGGTATATACACCCTTGACCGGGTCGTCACCTGTTACCATTACAAAGTTTGCGGGATCAAAGTTTACGGCCACCCCCTTTGAATTCAGACTATCTAAAAATCCCTTGAGCACAACAGCCTCCTCAGGGCCCGTTTCGACAGCGAAGTGCGCGTTCATGCTATCCGCATAGCGTGCGAGCTCTGCACAGGCCTCCTGCATGACCTTGTAGCGCGGGTGGTTCGGGTCCTTCGGTACAACGCCGATATGCGTCGTGACCACATCTGTTCCCAATTCCTTCGCGAGGTCTAAGATCAATTTCGAACGGCGTATTAGCTCTGGGTTCTTTTCTGCGTCACCAAAGCCATGCCCGAGATCGCCGCAGAGCGCTGCAATCGTAAGCCCATGATCCTTCACAAGCGCTGCGAATTCCTTACGTTTTTGCGCATCCATGTTTTCGGGGGCCATCTCGCCCTTTGTCGCATATACCTGTATGCCCGTCGCGCCTACGGCCTTTGCTAACTTAAGCGACGCAGCGGTTTCCGTTCTAAACGAATCCAACAGCACGCCGATAGAGAAATTGTACATAAAATACCCCTTTCTGTATTCAAGCCTGATCTTACCGAAAATGCGTTAATCCCCGTTATAATAGCAAACTATATATAACTTTTCAATGTTCTGTTCATGAAGCGATACACGGGTCGCCGTCACAATATCTCAAACTCATTTTTATTAAATAGAATCAACCCCTCGTTTCGCATCTTGCTCAGTTCATTAGACATGGCACTGCGATCGACGCAGAGGTACTGCGCCATTTCCTCACGGTTAAACGGTATGGTAAACCTCTTTGCCATGCCCCGCTGCATATCGAAGAAGCAGATTAGCTTTTCCCTGGTCGTGCGCTTTGACAGCATCTCTATCTTCTGATTAAGTATCAGGTTCTTCTTTGCGATTATACTGAGCATGTTTTCGATAAGCCTTGCGTGAAACGGACACACAGACGAACATGTCTTGATGATCTTTCTATAATCAATAAATAACAACTCGCAATCCTCGGCTGCCTGTACAGTCACGGGGCTATGATCGATGCCTGCACATGCAAACACCTCCCCAAAGATATCCGAAACACCGAGCTCCGTAAGGATAGTCACATTACCTTCCCGATCCTCTTTTATGATCTGTACACTACCCGCCAAAACCAATCCCACAAAACTCACCGTATCCCCGGATAGCAAAATCAGATCGTCCCTTTGATAAGATACCGTCCTCGCCGACAGGCAACCCAACATCGGCTCAAAATCACTGAAAGCAATCCCCACAAACAGCGGGTTGTTATTTATTATCTCAAATATCTTCTTCATTTATTTCCCTCCCGTTGTAAATACAACATACATGTTGTTCTTAGTTTACTACAATAAACACAGAAAAAACATAAGGAGGAAAAAATATGTCTAACAATATGTCAAACAGTATGTTTTGCTTTCAATGTGAACAAGCATTGGGCGGAAAGGGTTGCACGATTAATGGCGTGTGTGGCAAGAAGAATGACATGGCGGATCTTCAAGATAGACTCACGGGCAAATTGATTGCGCTTGCAAAAGCTGCGAGAAGTAATCCCACAGAGGAAACCGACAGGCTCATTATAGATGGCTTATTTACCACGGTCACCAATGTTAACTTTAATAACGAGACCATTAACACGTTATGCGGCAAGGTAGATTTGGCGAGACAACACTTCTCTGCAGGGCAGGAAATGGATATGGAAGATATCTGGAGCGACGATGAGGATATCCGCTCGCTCAAATCGCTTATACTCTTTGGGTTGCGTGGTATGGCGGCCTATGCCCATCATGCCTATGCGCTTGGCAAGACCGACGAAGCAGTCAACAGCTTTTTCTATAAGGGTTTGTCTGCGTTAGATGAAAAGCTCTCGGTGGATGAACTGCTCGGGCTTGTACTCGAAACAGGCAATGTCAATCTCAAATGTATGGAACTGCTTGACGACACAAACACCGGGGCATATGGCCAACCTGTACCGACATCCGTTAGCTGCAACATTGAAAAGGGTCCGTTTATCGTTGTATCGGGTCACGACCTACACGATCTTAAATTATTATTGGAACAGACAGAAGGCAAGGGTATAAATGTCTATACCCATGTGGAGATGCTCCCGGCTCACGGCTATCCGGGGTTGAAGAAATACCCTCACCTGAAAGGAAACTTCGGCACGGCTTGGCAGAACCAACAAAAGGAATTTGAAAACATCCCGGCTCCCGTGTTGTTTACCACAAACTGCCTGATGCCACCAAAGCCCAGCTATGCCGACAGGGTTTTCACCACATCAGTGGTCTCGTACCCCAACCTTGTACATATCGGAGAGGATAAGGATTTTACCCCCTTGATAGAAAAGGCTTTAGAACTCGGCGGTTATGCAGATGGGCGATATATGACGGGTATCAACGGCGGTGATAAACTGACCACAGGCTTTGGACATGGTGCGGTGCTCGGTATCGCCGATAAGGTCATAGAGGCCGTAAAGAGCGGTGCTATCAAGCACTTCTTCCTGGTGGGTGGTTGTGACGGCGCAGCGCCGGGTCGCAATTACTATACAGAGCTTGTGAAGCAGACCCCGAAGGATACGATCATCCTTACACTCGCCTGCGGTAAATATCGTTTCAACGACCTTGATATCGGAGAGATCGGCGGCTTGCCGCGTATCATGGATATGGGGCAATGCAATGATGCCCACAGCGCCATCAAGGTCGCTGTTGCGTTATCGGAGGCCTTTAATTGCACCGTTAACGAACTGCCGTTGACCTTAGTGCTCTCGTGGTACGAGCAAAAGGCCGTCTGTATTTTGCTCTCACTGTTGGCGCTCGGCATAAAGAACATCTACCTCGGCCCCAGCCTACCCGCGTTTGTTTCACCAAACATCCTAAATGTGCTGGTTGAGAAATGGGGGCTTACACCTATCACAACACCGCAGGCGGATCTTAAGAAGATACTTGGTTAAGCACAGCAAAAAGCCCGTAGATAGATCATCTACGGGCTTTTGTATATAGCTTTCAACTGCGCCCCGGGGGAATTGAACCCCCGGCCTTTCGGTTCGGAGCCGAACGCTC
>CAZUNC010000080.1:0-10222 GCA_964621475.1 uncultured Defluviitaleaceae bacterium
ATGAATCTGACGTGGGGAAAGTTGAATCATTTATTATTCCTCCATTCCATATATAACCTCGCCGCATTTAGCGAAAAGGCATCCACAACCTCTGGCGTAAACACCTCGGCATCCGGCAGATTGTTTGTGCTGTGCCAGAGGTAGCTGCGCTCGATCACGGCTCGCAACTCGGCTGGCATTTCGCAGGCGAGTATCTCCCGAAACAGCCCATCCGCCCAATGCACACGGTGAAACGCGTTAGCGCCGGCGATACCGAGCTCTTGCCTATATTCGGTAAAGCCGCCGATGTTTTTAATAAAATCCTTAACCACAGGACTGTTGTCCCAAAGATAGTCCGTATATAAATGCAATAGCACGCCTTCGGCATATGCTTCACGGCGATCGGTTTGCGTGGCGAGCTCTATGAGCGCCTGTAGCCTGTCGTCTCTGTCGCGAAAATGTGTCCTGTCCTTTTCGGTGCGTTCGGTGATCGTATCGGGTGCGAGGCTGCCGATGAAAAACGCAGTCGATGTGTCATAACCGAATGACTTTGCATGCTCTGCATAATGCCTTGCTACGTTTAGATGCATCATGAACCCGGGCATAGACTTACTCCCTACCTGTGAGCATGAAGGCTCTGTAATGGCAATGGCTACCATTTCTGACCGATATACCACACTGGCCGTACAACAGCGGGTTTTGGCTGTCCGTGGCTCGCAAAATGGGCGAACCGTTCACCCTCACGCGGATCTCGTTTCCAGTTACGTCGATATCAATGTGATATGTCTCGTTGCACTGCCATTCAAAGGCCGTCTCAGCGAGGGTTACATATCCAAAGTCGTTTTTTTCTATCGCGATTTTACCCTTTCCGTCGCAACCGCGCCTAAGTCCAGCTGCATATGAGCGCATCGCGCCTTGTACGCGGGCATTTATAGAGTGACAGTCACCGAACTGCGGGATCAGTTCCGCAGAGAGTGTATAGTTTGTAAACGCATGTGAGCCCGTATACATCTCCGCAAGGTCCGCACAGCTCAGGCTCAATACCTGTTTGCTATTATCATCCTCAAGCCCATAGTAGCCCTTGAAATACGTAAACTGGCTGATCTCCTTGTGTCCCCATGTCCAGACATCCATATATTCCTTTGAGATATCGATCGCGTAATCGGGCTGGCCGTACCATTCGAAGCGGCTCAACGTGATATCGGGTTTTTCTCCGCGAACGATCAGGCCAACCTCGTCTATGCAGATATCCTTTGGCGCGTCGATAGTGTATGTAAGTGTGATGGCGGTTTCCGCAAGCTCTACGAACGAGCCGTGGCACATCTGACCGTCGTGATGGTCGCGTACGTAGATAGCGGCCTCGACGGCTCTTGATGCCGCGAGGTTCTTTAATGATGCCGCGATCGTTTGACCGTTATAGACAAGCGGTGAAAACGCGGGATCGTATCGGCTGTCATGAAAGTCCTTAGATGAATAATATGTCCGATGATACAGATACATGTCACCGTCGGACGAAAAACGCAACGCGCTCTCGGCGGACTCGGTTGTATTGAGGTTATATAGCAGGTAGCCTTTGTCGGCATCTAAACCACGCGCCTTAAACCCATGCGTAGAGCCCTTTAATACAAAGTCAAACGGCTCCATATACTTGACTGGGGGAATAACGTCCTCCGCGAGGCTCGCGATATATTTAACGTCGGAGGGGATGTCCATGATGTTTAACGAACCAATGATCGACGATGCGCAGTAGAAATCGTTTATAGGCTTACGCCACTTCTCATAATCGATGCCGTCAAGACCCACTAACACACCCATGATCGTCCCGAGGTTTCCAGCGTTGCAGTCTGTATCCCAGCCGCACATGTTACAGATATGCATGGATCTGTCGAAGCTCCCGTCCGAGTATAACATCGACAACACGATCACCGCCGCATTCGGGATGATATGGCAGTTGCCCGGATATTTGTCATAGCCAAAGTTATCGCGCACAAAGAAGAAGCACTTCTCCCAATTGTCGTCCTTTGCCGTTTGCCAAAAATCGATCACGGCGCGGCACATGCGGGTATATTCGCAGTCTGACGGGATCTGGGAGAGCCCGGCTTCGATGATCTCCGTAACCGATTGCGCGTAGAACGCTGCAGCTATACATGCCGCGATAAACATGCCGCCATAGATGCCGTTTCGGTCATGCGAGACCGAGGCGGCCTTTTTTGCATATGCGGCGGCGCGAGCTGAGTCATTCGGTGCGATCAACCCCCAAGTGTCTATAAATATCTGTCCACCGATCTGCTCGGCGACGGTCAGTCCGTTCAACGCGGCGCTGCCCGAAAACGGAGCGGGTACACCGGCTTTGAGGTTCATATATGCGGTATGCTCGGTAGACATGCCGTATCCACCCCACCAGTAGAAGCCATGCTCATACGGCGCGTAATTGAGCCAGGTCTTTCCGATCTGGTCCTCGGTCGCGTCCATGCCGTAGTCGGATAGGCTCCGAAGGAAAAACATCGGCCCATTTGTGTCATCATCAGCCGCGAATTCTCTGTAGTCCACGGGATAGCCGTTTAATATACCGTATTTCTGTCTGATATCATCAAATGTAAGGCCCTCGATCGGCGCACCGTAACGCACACCGATGATCTTGCCGAGCCAACCCGCGTATATGCGGTTTAAGGTATCGTTATTCATTGTAAACCCCTCCAGATATTGCCATTTTAGCACAGTAATGATAAGATGTGAAAAAAACTTGGAGGCGTTCAATATGGTGTATACGGAATACGGCAATACCGGTGTAAAATTGTCACAATTGGGCTTTGGCGCAATGAGACTGCCGATGGTAAAGGTGAACGATCAAGAAGACATCGACTATGACAAAGCGATAGAGATGATACATCGCGCGTTCGAGCTCGGGGTCAATTATATAGATACGGCACCCTATTACTGCAACAAGCTCAGCGAGGTGGCTGTGGGCAGGGCATTAAAGGGCTATAGGGACAAGGTATATCTGTCCACAAAGAACCCGATTGAAGATGATTCCTATGATCATTGGATGGAGAGGCTCGAGAGTTCGTTAAAGAAACTCGATACGGACTACATAGATTTCTATCATATGTGGGGTATCGGTTTAGATGCGTTCCGTGAGAAGATTAATAAGAAGGGTGGGCCTATCGACGCGGCGTTAAAGGCCAAGGAGCAGGGGCTTATCAAGCATCTGTCGTTCTCGTATCACGACAAGCCTGAGAATTTCTTTGAGATCGTGGACAGCGGATATTTCGAGTCGATTTTGATACAGTACAACCTGTTGGATCGTTCGAACGAGGAATGTATTGCTTATGCACATGAGAAGGGTCTCGGCGTAGCAGTAATGGGCCCCGTAGCGGGTGGCAGATTGGGTGGAAAGAGCAAGGCGATCGATGAGCTCATGAAGGGACAAGCCAAGACCAATGCGGAGACCGCTATGCGCTTCGTGTTGTCGAACCCGAATGTAAACGTCGCACTGTCGGGTATGAGCAGCATCGAAATGGTCGAGGAAAACGCTGCGATCGCATCGATGCCCACACATATGACCGACGAGGTCAAGGATGCCGCGCTCGCGATGATGCAGAAGTATAAGAACTTAGCTGATCTCTACTGCACAGGCTGCAAGTATTGCCTGCCGTGTCCGCAGGAGGTAGATATACCGCGTGTGTTTGAATATGCAAACTACTATAAGGTTTATGATCTGCCAGATTATGCTAAGAACTCGTACAAGAACTTTACAAACCAGTGGCAGAAGGGGCTCGACGCCTCGCACTGTATCGAATGCGGTCAGTGCGAAGCGAAATGCCCACAAAAGCTTGAGATCGTCAAGCAGCTCAAGGAGAGCCATGATCTGCTGATGGCTTAAAACAATGGTAAAACCTCTTGCTTAAACTCCCCGTTTACGACCTGTGCACAGCATGAGTACACGGCGGAAGCGCCGCAGATGATGCCCAGATAACCAGCTATAACCTTGATCGAATGGCTGCCGAGGAAATCGCCGATGGCCAACAGGAAAAACAATAACGCCAAGGTCAGAAACACGAACTGCGTTACCTTGTTGTGCTTTAATGTGCCGATGAACATAAACGATGTGAAGATACCCCAGAGTAACAGGTAGAAGCCCATCGATTTCTCGTCGGCCATTGAGATCTTGTCGCTGAATGGGTTGCACCAGATAAAGATCAATGACCACCAGAAAAAGCCATAAGCGGTAAACGCTGTCGCACCGAAGGTGTTGTTCTTCTTAAACTCCATGATGCCCGCGATGATCTGAGCCGCGCCACCGAGCGCAAAGCCCATTGCCACGATGACGACGGATAATGGTATGATCGAGGCGTTATGCAGGTTGAGTAAGACAGTGGTCATGCCGAAACCCAATAGCCCGAGTGGGGCGGGATTCGCGATTGCCTGTGGAGCGGATTGTGCAGATGATGTAGCCATGTAATAACCTCCTGTTATGTGTGTGATATTCCTTGTGAAACCAAACGGTCCGCTGCGAGCGTGATCCCGAGACGCGCATGGTCGAACGTCAGTCCGCCCTGCATATATGCGATATATGGCTCACGCATCGGTGCATCCGCGCTGAGCTCTATGGATGAGCCCTGTACAAACGCACCGGCCGCCATGATCACGTCGCAGTCGTAACCAGGCATCGGATTGGGCACGGGCTTGACGAACGCATCTACCGGCGAGGCGGCTTGTATACCGCCGAGAAATGCCACTACCGATTCGGGATTGCCGAAGCGGACGGCCTGCACTATATCCGAGCGGGTGTCGTCGGGGGTAGGGGAGACCTCAAACCCGAGATCACTCAGCAGCCGCGAGGCGAATATTGCGCCCTTTACCGCGCCGCATACGGTTTGTGGAGCCAGAAACAATCCGTGTAACATGTCGGACACAAGGCCCAGTGATGGGCCTGCTTCTTTGCCGATACCGGGTGCACTGAGACGGTACGCGGCTTGTTCCACGTATTCGCGTTTGCCCGCCACATAACCGCCGACAGGCGCAAGCCCTCCGCCCGGGTTCTTGATCAACGAACCCACGGCCATGTCCGCGCCTACCTCTGTCGGTTCTATAACCTCAACAAATTCTCCGTAGCAATTATCTACCATACAGATAATGTCGCTGCGGATTTTTTTTATGTGTTCGATCAGACGACCTATCTCGGCCACTGTCAGCGAGGGTCGCCATGCGTAACCCTTTGAACGCTGTATCGTGACGAGTTTGGTCTTTGCGGTGATCGCGTCCGCGACACCTTGATAGTCGATGCGACCACCAGGTAAGAGCTCGACCTGTTTGAATGTGATCCCATGATCCGAGAGGGAGCCCTTGCCACGTGCGGAGATAACGGACATCAGCGTGTCGTAGGGCTGACCGACCGCAGACAACAGCTCGTCGCCGTGTCTGAGATTGCCGAACAGCGCGACGGTCAGCGCATGTGTGCCCGATATGATTTGTGGTCTCACGAGTGCATCCTCGGCGCGGAAGATATCCGCGTAGATGGCCTCGGTCACATCGCGGCCTATGTCGTTGTAGCCGTAACCCGTCGCGCGTTGGAAATGCGCCTCACTCAGGCGGTTCTTTCGCATAGCGTCGAGTACCTTGGCTTGGTTGTAGCTACAGATTTCGTCTGCCTGTGAAAAGGCTGCCGCGGAGGCTTTTTCGGCCTCCACGGCGAGACGCACGGTTTGCTTCGATACGCCCATGTAATTCATTAAATAATCGTAGCCGTTTAATCGTTTGTCCGTCATTGCCTGATTACCACCGACAGATCGTCTTTAAGGCCGCTGAGTATACGCTCCATAGCGTCGCTCACGTCCTTGTCTGTAAGCGTACGGTCCGGCGAGCGGAACGTGATGCTATACGCCATAGACTTCATGTCCGCACCGATATTGCCTCCCTTGTAGATGTCAAACAGCGAGACACTCTCCAAGAACTCGCCGCCATATTTGCGTATGCAGCGTTCAATATCCCCGGCGGGCAGCTGATCCTTCGATAACAGTGCAAGATCACGCGTGACGGACGGGAATTTCGGTAACGGCTTGTAGGTGTTTTTGAGGTTTGCCGTCGCATAAATGGCCGTGAGGTTCAGCTCCGCAAAATAAACCTTTGCGCCGACTTGGTAGTTTCCGGAAACCTGTGGGTGTACCTCGCCAAGGTATCCACCGGAGGTGCCGGAACCATCCTTGCCGGAGTCTTTCATAACAATGCGAGCGGTGCGTCCAGGATGCATGTATGGGATGTCCGTAGCCGCAATATATTCGGCATCTATACCCATCGCTGCCAATAGTGTCATGCAGGTTCCCTTGAAGTTATAGAAGTCCTGCTTGTTTCCGGAGGTGTACATGGCAATAGACAGCGTATCAATCTCGTCCGGCAGCTCGGTCATCGGTACGGATTTGGGGTGATAGACCTTTGCAATCTCGAACAGGCGGCTCTCGATGTTACGACGGTTGTAGTTCGTCGAGATGCTGGTGAGTAATGCGTTGGCTGTGGTTGTGCGCATGATCGAAAAATCCTCGCCCAGTGGGTTGATGATCCGTACCGTGCTGCGCAGCGGGTGCTGTTCGTCGATCATGAGTTTGTCAAAAACCTTAGGGCTTTCGAACGAATAGGTCATAGCCTCGCAATAACCCATGGATAACATCGTCTCGCGCACAAGATCCTCGAGGTTCTGCTTTTCGTTGCGCTTGCCTACGGTTGGCTTGCCCTGCGGCAGCGTGGATTCGATGTTGTTGTAGCCATACAGACGCGCGACCTCCTCGATAATGTCGGCTTCTTCCTCGACATCCGGGCGGAAGGTGGGGACTGTAGCTGTGAAGGTATCACCCTCCGAGCCGTTTGCGGAGCATGGGGTTGTCTCTATCTCAACGCGCTTCAGGTAATTGCGTATCTCCTCGCCGGAGATAGCGGTGCCGAGTAGGCTGTTGATGTGTGAGACACTGCATTCGATCGTACGTTGTTTACGCTTGTTCGGATAGCAGTCCACTATACCCTTGATGACCGTGCCGCAGCCGAGCTGCTCAACGAGTGCCATGGCGCGGTTGATAGCATAGAGCGCGAGGTTCGGATCGATGTCCTTTTCAAACTTTGTGGACGAATCCGTGCGCAAGCCGAGCTTCTTGGAGCTAAGACGGATATTCGTACCGAAGAAGTTCGCGGACTCGAACAGTATCGCTGTGGCCTCTCCTGTAACCTTGGAGTTTTCACCGCCCATGATACCGGCAATGGCGACGGCCTTGTCCTCGTCTGCGATAACAAGCATCGAGCTATCGAGCTCACGCTCTATACCGTCCAACGTCACAAATGTCTCTTTGTCTATCCCTTTAGCCGCATTTCCTGCATTGCGGACGATGATGTGACGGTTTGCGATGTTGTCGATGTCAAACGCATGCATAGGCTGACCCGTCTCGAGCATCACATAGTTCGTGATGTCTACGATGTTATTGATGGGTCTGATACCCGAAGCCGTGAGCCTGTGGCGCATCCAGAGCGGCGACGGTCCGATCTTTACATCCTTTACAACCCTCGCGACATAACGTCGGCAGAGCTCGGGGTTCAGGATGTCCACGGAGATCATCGAGTGGATGTCGCCGTCGGCTTCATGCTTGGGCTCTGCGTCCGGCATCGTAAACGCGGTGTCGTAGGTGGCGGCGGTCTCACGTGCCAAACCGATTACCGAGTAACAGTCCGGACGATTCGAGGTGATCTCGAATTCCACGACGCTGTCACGAAGCTTTAATACATCCATTACATCTGCGCCCAGTGCCGGTGTGCCGTCCGTGTCCGATGCGTCACAGAAGATATAGATGCCGTTTTCGGGGGCTTCAGGATAATCCTGAAGCGTATAACCGAGCTCCTCGATCGAGCACATCATACCGTCAGACGGCAAGCCGCGGAATTCGGTCTTTGTGATCGTTTTACCCTCGGCTAA
Organism: uncultured Defluviitaleaceae bacterium; assembly: GCA_964621475.1. Classification (GTDB taxonomy): domain Bacteria; phylum Bacillota; class Clostridia; order Lachnospirales; family WQUN01; genus CAYURR01. Next base: position 7,931 of record CAZUNC010000080.1, read on the forward strand.
TACCGCGCCGTCCAGTGCTACGGGTACGAGCGCACCCTCAAAGATATTCGTTGCGCCTGTGATGATCTGTATCATTTCGCTGCCGATATCCACCTGGCATATGGTGAGCTTGTCGGCCTGCGGATGCTTTTCGGTCTTTGTAATCCGGCCTACAACGACATTTTTAAGGTCCTTGCCTAAAAGCTCGACGGCCTCGACCTTTGAGCCCGACATCGTGATGTCCGACACAAAGGATTTGATGTCGAGCTCGCGCCCGAGCATATCCTCGAGCCATGAAATCGGTATATTCATATAGAGCCTCCTATAAATTCATTGTAATAAAAGAATTAGAACTGTTTCAGAAAACGCATATCGTTCTCGAATAACAGCCTCATGTCTGTGATGCCGTAACGTTGCATCGCAATACGCTCGAGCCCCATACCGAACGCGTAACCGCTATAGATCGTGGGGTCGATGCCCGACATCCTCAGAACCTTCGGATGCACCATGCCGCAGCCGAGGATTTCGATATAGCCGCTGTCCTTACAGACGCGGCAGCCCGCGCCCTTGCATACGAAGCACTGAACGTCCATCTCCGCGCTGGGCTCCGTGAACGGGAAATGATGCGGACGGAAGCGCACGACCGTATCCGCGCCGAATAACTGCTTGGCAAACAATTCGAGTGAGCCCTTCAGGTCACCCATTGTGATGCCCTTGTCTACGACGAGGCCCTCCAGCTGGTGGAACACCGGCGAATGGGTCGCATCGACCTCGTCCGAACGATAAACCGTACCGGGTGCAATGATCTTGATGGGCGGCTGGCTGTTTTCCATAACGCGTACCTGCACGGAGGAGGTCTGTGTACGTAATACGTAACCGCCATGGATATAGAAGGTATCCTGCTCGTCCTTGGCGGGGTGGTTCGCGGGGATATTGAGTGCCTCGAAGTTGTAATAGTCCGTCTCGACATCGGGACCCTCCGCGATCTCAAAGCCCATACCGATAAACAGGTCCTTGAGCTCATCTATAACGACCGTCATCGGGTGCCGATGCCCCATGGGTAAAACGCGGCCGGGCACGGTAACATCGATCGTCTCAGCCGTGAGCTGCGCCTGCATACGGCTCTTGTGTAGGGTATCCTTGACCCTGTCCATGATTTCCTCGAGCTGCACACGAACGCTGTTTACGGCTTGCCCGGCCTGTGGACGCTCGTCCGGGCCGAGTTTGCCGACCGATTTCAGAAGCTGTGTGAGCTCGCCCTTTTTGCCAAAGAGCGATAAACGTAATGCCTCAAGCTCGTCGGATGTCTTGATCCTTTCGAGCGCGGCTTCGGCGCTTTCCTTTAACTTTTTCAATTCATCAAACATAGTGTCATCCTTTCAGTGTAAAGATCTGTGTAGATATATGCGCAAATAAAAAAGCCCCCGTCCCTATGAAATACAATGGGACGAAGGCTCGCGGTACCACCCAAATTCTCATTCGCAGAAACGGCGCGGCGATAAAGCGCGCGGCATATTCACGCAAAGGAGCTCTCGAAACGCTGTAACGGGCTGCCCGTGCAAAGCTACACTCGACGCGGTGCATAGATGCGTCTGCCGATTTCACAATGCCGACTCCGGTGTGAATACGCACAATGGATATACCTGAAAACGCTTTCAGCCGGTGACGTTTTCTCTCTGACGGCGCACCAATGAGCGTGAAGCAGACCATATCTAAAAGGACATGGAACGCTTCCACCATCATTGTCTTTTGCGCCATTTTAATGACACGGGGCTCTGTTGTCAAGCAAAATGTGAACCGGAACCCCTGCTTGTGAGCACCAAATACTTTTCCTTAGTAGCTAATCCCCCGCGGATATGGCGTTCGGACTTGTTTACCTCCAAGACCTGCCTGGCCTCCCCCGCGAGTATCGGGTTGATCTTTACCAATCGTTCTGTTACATCCTTATGTACGGTAGACTTACTGATCCCAAATTTCTTTGCGGTTTCTCTCACGGTAGCGTTGCTTTTGATGATGAAGTTTGCTACTTCCACGGCTCTTTCTTCGATATATGTCTTCAAGAAAAAAGCCCCTCCCTTTAAGACAACTCGCACGAGTTGTTTATATACATAGTATGTATATGTGGGAGAGGCTCAGAGTATGAACAAGAGAATGAAGGAATGGGGGAAGTATATTAATAGTCTAAGGGAGAATGCTTGGCTGCGATAACTCATCAACTGATTTGTTGTAATGGAGTATTTCAATCTTTTCTCCGGTCGCTTCTAAAAGATTTATGCATGATGTTTTCAGTCTGGTTTTACCGGAGCCGATCTC
>CAZUNC010000081.1:0-10197 GCA_964621475.1 uncultured Defluviitaleaceae bacterium
TTCGTTTAGCAGCGGATGGTGTAACGCCATGAAAACGTGTAAACGCTTTGGTGAAACTTTCGGCGGTCTCGTAACCATACCTTAAGGCTATTTCAATAACCTTTGCATCGGATTCTACCAGCTCTTTTGCAGCCAGAGATAATCGCCGGGAGCGGATATAGTCTCCGACCGTCATACCTGTGACTATGCTAAAGATCCTCTGGAAGTTAGCGTTTGATGAATTTGCACTATGGGCAATCTCCTCAATAGTAAGCTTCCCTGTGAGCTTATCCTCCATAAATCCGATGGCGTTCTGCATTTCGTTTATCCAATACATATTTCATTCCCCTCTCTGGAGATTAGGATATGAGAAATATAAATCGCTGTCTTGTCATAAAATGCTCAGATATGTCCAGTTGTTGTAAATTGGTAATGCCTATTACTTTAAAGGTATATAAAAACACATTTCGGGATCGCTCTGTACGTTCACTTTGTACATTTCAATCCAATACATTAAAAAATAACTGTTTTCCAGTCCTTCAGTGGAAATGTTTGATAAGCGGTATTCTTTTTCAGCCTTTTTGACCTCAAAACAATGATCGGCTTGATAGTTATAAACCATATCTTTGTTTTTCGGTATCCATTCGTTAATTAGATATTCGCTTGCCAAGTTCATGCCGTTTCCGGGCCCATCGGCTCCGCCGACAAGGTCGCCTCCCGGTTGAACCCTAAAGGTTAGACACGCAAACCTTTTTATCCCCGTGTCGAGCCCGATTAACCCATCAGGTAGGCCATCAATCGAATCGACTTGACATCCAAAGGCGTAATAACTGCCGCGTGAAATATTGCTTGATATACCTATTTCTGTATACGGCGTATGCCTGTCTGCCATTAGGGGTTTGTATTTTTCGTGGTACACCCCGATGTTTTGAAAGTTTGGTAAATCATCGCCTGTCAAGCCCGCGAATTTTAATGTTGCGGATAATTCGATGATCTCCATCTTAATCAATATGTCCTTGTACACTTCCATTTGGGTTGTTGTTTCCATAGTAAAATGCCCTCCCGTTATTTTTATTTGAAATGAAATTCGGGGGTAATCAATATACTTACCGTACTTTCGTGTATCCGAAGGTGAAATCCCATGAAAAGATTTAAATGAACGTGTAAATGCTTCGGGTGACTCGTAGCCATATTTTAATGATAAGTCAATAATTTTTATCTTATTGTTTACCAATTCATTTGCTGACAGAGCCATTCGCCTTCGTCTGACATATTCCGATAAAGGGATATCTGTAATGAATAAAAACATATTTTGGAAACGTGACAAGGAACAGCACGCTATACTTGCCGCTTTCGCATAATCGACCTTTTCGGTAATGTTTTCTTCAATATAGTCGATTGCCTTACTCATTTTGTCAATCCATTCCATATTATTGCCCCCTGAAATAATTATCGCATATTCAAAATAAAAATCCTTGCTTTAAAAACAAACATCTGCAAGGATTATAACTTATTATTGAAGATGATATGCATAGTTCGTGAATATTTCTTGTAAAGGTGTATTGTTAATGATATAGATATTCACAAAACAGATCCCGAAACATATTCGGCGGATACTTCATACGAGGTATCCGTTTTTACTTGCAATTGCAACCATATTTATATAATATATATTTGCAAAAGCAATCATGTGTATAGGAGGTATGTATGACACCGTATTCATCAGTCGGACGAAATATCTTGGTGATCGACAAATACATGAAGCTGTATCTAAAAAACGCTCTAAAGCCATATGACCTGAACACAGCAGAGGGCATGGTATTACTGACGCTGTACGGACATAACGGCTTGGCGCAGGATGAGATAATGAACGAGCTGCATGGAGGGGAGTGGGGACGTACACAGGATCAATTGATAGATGAACTGCATTATGATAAAGGGGTAATGACACGCACGATGCAAGCGCTTGAGGCGAAGGGGTATGTAAATAGGCAAGGGAACAGCGCAGACGGGAGGTCATATTTATTTTATCTGTCGAAAAAGGCCGAGGAGTTTAAGCCGAGGCTCATGTCTATACTACGGGCATGGAATGACGGTGTGCTAAAGGGGTTTGATGTGCAACAGATTGAACAGATGGAGCGCGTTTTGGCGCAAATGGCAGACAATGCGAGACTAATCAAATAACATGAAAGGCAAGGTGTATGAAATTATGAATGACAAGCGTATCAAGGTATTGGGCGAAGCGCCTGTGGTCAAGGCTATATTACAGATGGCCATACCCGTTGTGCTCGGAATGATGGTGCAGGTCTTATACAATCTCGTGGATACCTTTTTCATCGGCAGGCTCGGTGATCCTAACCAATTAGCAGCCGCAAACATTACCACACCGTTATTTATGATCATGATGTCGGTCGCGGGTATCATCGGTATGGGCGCGGCATCATATATCTCACGATGCCTCGGTGAAAAGGATTACGAGTGCGCAAACAAGACGATATCCACCGGCGTAGCCATAGTCATAGGCCTGGGGATCATTGTCATGGTATTGGGCTTGATTCTTATAACCCCGCTGATGAAAGCGCTTGGTGCCAGCGAACAGACCTTGCCGTTTGCTTATGATTATTCGTTTGTATTGTTATTGGGCAGTATCTTGATCATGTGCAGCTTTACGTTTGGGCAGCTCCTACGCAGTGAGGGAGCTGCTATGCCTTCGATGATGGGTATGGCGTTGGGTACGGTTACGAATATTGTCTTAGATCCCATATTCATATTCGTGCTCGGTTTGGGTATACGTGGTGCGGCGATCGCTACCGTACTGGGTAACGCGGTCGGTGTCGCGTATTACATCTATTATTATGCGACCGGTAAATCTACGGTAAAGATCAGCATCGGAAACATAAGCGGCGACAAGAAAATATGGGGGCAGATATTTGGGATCGGGACACCGGCCTCGGTCAGCCAACTGTTGATGAGTGCCGCTATGATAATCCTGAATAACTTAGCGGCGTCCTACGGTGATGTGGTGGTGGCCGGTATGGGCGTTGCGAACAAGATCATGACCATCGGCACATTTGTGTTCATGGGTTTTGCGGGTGGATGTCAACCGCTTGTGGGTTACAACTATGGCGCAAAGAATTATAAGCGTGTGAATGAGGTAATAAAAAAGGCCATGCTGATGATGGTCGGCATTGGCCTTACGTTGTTTGTTATATTCGGTGTGTTTGCAAAGGGTTTGATCGGGATATTCGCAAGCGATATGCCTCAGGTCGTGGACGAGGGGGTTTTAATCCTGCGTGCGCTCATGTGGTCGCTGCTCGTCGTGGGCTCTCAGATGCTGGCCATGACAACGGTGCAGGCATTCGGCAAGGCAAAGGCCTCGCTGTTTCTCTCGGTTGCCAGGCAGGGGTTATTCTTTATCCCGCTGTTGTTTATATTGAACAGGATGTTTGGGTTTAACGGCCTGATCTACGCGCAGCCCGTCTCGGATGCACTTTCGCTTACGTTATCGCTGACGGTGCTGCGGCTCATCCTCACAAAGGCTGAGAAAGAATAAAGTCCATCAGCTTATCAGTCTCTTGAAAACCCGGTACGACGATGTCGGCCTCGTGCAAGATAACCGGATCACCGATACCAATAACGGACATATTTGCATTACGCGCAGCCTTGATGCCCTCAAACGCATCCTCGAACACCACGCATTGATCCGTCGGGATGCCGAGCGCTGTTGCCGAGTACAGAAACACCTCGGGATCGGGCTTGGCTTTTGCGACATTGTTTCCGTCGACGAGTACATCGAACAGATCGGTTATATTTAAACGGCTTAGGATGATACCCGCGTTCTTGCTCACAGAGCCTAATGCGATCCTTAGGCCGTTTTCTTTTAGGGTTTTTATAAACAACTTTACACCGGGTAGCAGCTCGTCCTGTGCGATAGCGGATATGAGTTTTATATATTCGGTGTTCTTTTCGGTCGCGAGCTTGAGCCTTTGATCCTCCGGCATGGAGCGTATCGTTGGGTCTTCACTCAGTGATAGTACGATATCGAGCGAAGCCATACGGCTCACACCCTTCAAACGCTCGTTATCGGCCTCTGTAAATTTGATGCCGAGCCGATCGGCCAAGGCCTTCCAGGCTATGAAATGATACTTTGCAGTATCACATATCACGCCGTCTAAATCAAATATAGCCAATTGAAATCTACTATGAGGCTTCATGATGTACCTCGCCTTCCTTTGAGAGAATAACGGACAGTATAATAATCGCGCCACCGATAGCCATGTTCACGGTTGCGGACTCAAATCCGAACAAGACCGAAAAGCCTGCACCGAAAACACCCTCGAGCGACAGTAGGATCGCGGCCTGAGACGATGAGGTGTGTTTCTGCCCATAGGTCTCGAGCAGGTAACACAGGAATGTGCTGACCACACCTAAGTACAACACAGGCAAGAGACCGGTTGAAAAATTGACCTGCGAAATGGTGTTGATCTCAAATATGCCAAAGTAAACAAGCGATAATACCGCGGCTGTAGCCATCTGCAAAAACATCAGCGGTTTTAGCGGGATAGACTTGGCCACGATGTCGAGATACGCGATATGGGCAGCGAATAACACAGCGCAGAGCAGCGTAAGGATGTCACCGAGATTAAAGCTGATGCCCGTGCCCGGCACATAGGTGAGCACGATCATACCCGCGAGACACAGCGCTGTGAGTACAAACGCACGTACCTTCGGACGCTTTTTCAACAGTATCCAGCTCGCAAACGGAACCAAGATCACGTAAACAGCAGTGATTAATGAATTATTCGATGGGGTGGTAAAACGCAGTCCGACGGTCTGCGCGAGAAATGCGGTAAACAATAACACACCAGCCATTACGCCGCGCAGTAGATCGCCTTTGTTTACCTTAAACACCTCCTTGCGAAAGAACATGCCGATGATCGCGGTCGCGAGCGTAAAACGCGCGGCCATGATAAAGCCCGCGCCAAAATTTGCATCGATAGCGTTCTGGGCGGCGATAAAGCCGCCGCCCCAGAGTAACGATGCAAATATCAACGCGGACATAGCTAAAAATTTAGTACGTTTGTTGTCTGTCTTTATGTCCTTCATCAAATCTGTCCTTATCCTATAACGCGCTCAGCGTTATTAATTAAAATCGTGAGCTTTTCGCCCGAGAGCAGCTCCACGTCTACGTTGTTGCGGTTTTTCTCACCAATTGTGATATGTATCCTCAGTAAACGCCGATTGAACCAGAGCTTGAATGTAACATGATCCCATTTCTCCGGCAGGCTCGGGTCTATACAGAGTGCTCCGTTATGATTGATACTCACGCCACCAAAGCCGAATACGACAACCTTCCAGACACCACCCGCATTCGCGGCATGTATACCCTCGCGTGTGTTATGCTGCAGATCGTTCAGATCGATATAGGCTGCTCGACGCAGATATTTGTACGCCATGTCTGTACGGCCTACGCGTAACCCCATGATCGAGTAGATGCTCGGCGATAATGACGAGCCGTGCAGCGTTCGCTTCTCGTAATAATCGTAGTTTACGCGCTGGGTCTCAGTGTCAAAGCGGTCGCCCAACAGATACATGAGCATCACGACATCGGCTTGCTTGATCAGTGTAGTCTTACGCACGGACGTTTCCTTCAAGATCGCGGGTCTGACGGGCATATCATTTTCGTTGTACTGCTCGATCACAACGTCGCGGTAGTCTGTAAAATATCCTTCGAACTGCTCGAACAGCTTACCGTCCTTTGCCATCGGCAGATATACATGATCATGCACATGCCGCCAGAACGAGAGTTCCTCGTCCGTGATCGCAAGCTTAACAACCAGCTCTGAGTAACGTTCGGGGTAGGTGGCTTTTAATATGTCTATGATCTCGAAGCCAAGCTCGATGGAGTACATAGCGAGATAATTTGTATAGCAGTTATTGTTTACGGGTTCGTGCCATTCGTCGGGGCCCGTGACCTGTGTGATCTCGTAGTGTTGCTTTGTTTCGTTGTATTCAAAGCGTGTGCTCCAAAAACGCGCGGTCTCTAAGATGATCTCTGCACCCTTATCGAGCATGAAGCCGATATCGCCGGTCGCTTTGAAGTATTTATACAGACCCACAGCAACGGCCGCGGTGATATGGTGCTCGTACTGCGCTACATAACAGCGGTAGCAGCTGCCGTCCGGCATGATCGTCCAGTCCGGGCATTCCTCGTCACCCGTATCGGCGGACTCCCATGGGTACTTCGCACCCTTGTAGCCGTTTGAGGCGGCGTTTCTGCGTGCCGCATCGAGTAGGAAATAACGGTATGAAACAAGGTTACGCGCAGTCTCCGGGAATACATGTGTAAAGAACGGCAACATAAAAAGCTCTGTATCCCAGAACGCATGCCCACCGTATTCCTCACCGTGCAGAAGCTTCGCGCCCACGTTTACATGGCTGTCAAACTCGCTGCCTGTAGACATGAGCTGATAGATATTGAAGCGGATCGCGCGGTTTAGATCGAAGTCATTACCGATGTCGATATCGGCCATATCCCACATCTTAGCATACATTCCCGTATGTTTGTCAAATTCCGCATCGATTGTCGTGTGATCGAGCTGCTCCATGCCTGTAAGCACCGCGTGTTTTATGGGCTTTGAATATCTGCCGTCAAAATCCCGCTCTGCGTAGATGCTCATGATCTTATGTATCTCGACTGTTTCGTTTTGTTTGAGGTCGCAGTCACAGAACTCCACAGCCTGCTCGCCAAAGCGAGAGTACATACGGTTCTTGCGGATGCTTGTGCCTTTTGCGTCACAGAGCAATACACGCGTACCGATGCCCACATGCTGTCCGAAATCACGTGTCTTTACCTCTATATAAATCCCGTCTCCCGCATCCGCGTTCTCAACGAGTTCCGTATGCTTGACCTTGAAGCGTGGCGCGTCCGCAAAGTTTAATACACTCGCGTCGATGATGTTCTCGCATTCCAATATGCCGTCGTAGTTTAATGCTGTCACAAACATCTTTATCGCACCGAAATGTACATTGCTGCGGCTCAGAAACCGCATGGTCTCGATCCGTGTCTCGTTACCCCAGCGGTCTTTTACAACCATATGGCGGTATAGCACGGATTTTTTCATGTCTATCACGCGCGAGAATGAGAGTATCTCAGATCTGTCGACACCCAAGAGCTCCTTGTTTACATACAACTTAGTCGGCAACCAGTTGGGCAGGTTCGCAAGCTCACGCATAAAGGTCTCGGACTTGTCAAACACGCCATTGATAAATGTGCAGGGTAGTTCGGTATGACTACCTTCTTCAAACGCACCGCGAACACCCATGTAACCGTTCGCCATAGCAAATACACTCTCGTATTGCAAATTCTTGGAAATATCATACGCATCCTGCTCGATCAGATATGCTTCATCACTAATTAGAGCACGAAGCTTAGGTGAAAAAACCTCTGCTATCATCAGATATACCTCCTTTGTGCACAAGCGGCCACAGCCTCTGAGACGGCCTTTGTTTCGCCGCTAACGATAAACGGCCTTATATCATAGGTAAAGTCAAAGTCCTCAAATTTTAATTTATATTTTTCCAAGACATCCTGACCACAGCTGTTTGTGCCCAAGCCGTTTTGCGCATAGTCCAGATGCAATAACGTGTATGGGCTGTCGATGAGCTCGTTCATATGCTTAGCGGCATCAAGCGCTTGTGGGGTGTAGTTATGCAAACCGACATTGAATGTGCTGTCGGAGGTAATAAACAAGCCTGCTGCTCCTTTGCTTGCATCCGAGCCATTACCGTATACCGCCGCGTAGCGGACATCGGAGCGGTTGCCGTTTTCCTGCGGAAACGGATAGGGGGTATGCATCTCGTCGATACCGAGCGCATAGCCGTCGATAAGCCCTGCGCATTTGCTGTCCGGATAGGACTCGCCGCGTCCGCGTCCATAATAATAGATATCCTGTATATCCTTGCTCATGCCTATCTGCAGACCAATGCGCGGCAGGTAATCCGGCGCATTAAACAGCTCGTTCAGATGCTTGCCGTGTACGTTCAAGGTGATCTCGCCTGTCTTGTATATGCGGTAATGGTAGGTGATGTCATAACCGTAGGCCTGAGAGACCGGCGCGTTACGCTCCTCGATCTGAACCTCTATACCGAGGTCTGTCTCATTCCAACGGAAAGCTTTGTTGCGTGGGTAGAACATGTGCATGAAATACTTCTGCTTCATGTCCTCGAGACGGTACATGTCGTTGTCTATCGGTGCACGCCAAAACTGCATCTTGATACCATCGGCGATAACCACACGCGGAGAGCCGGATATGATCTCATAGGTCTTTAGATATCCCTTGACCGTGTCAAAGGTTATATTAAAACCGTCGCCCTCTATGCACAGCTCGTGTCTGGTTTGTTGTATTTTCAGATCTGCCCCGTCGCTATCTCTCGTTGAAATAGCTTTTTGATATATCGGCAGCATGAAATCCTCGTATGCGACCTCGTGACCGGCCTCGGCCCAGACACGTGGGTTCTTGAGCACGCAGGAGCAATGTACGTGGTATTCGGTGTTAGGCTGTATGCTTATGCTGTATGGGATGCTCAGAACGGCTTCTGTGCGGGGCGCGATGTCGTCGAGGGATAAGTTTCCCTCGCTGATGACATGCGCGTTCGCCTTGATACTGTATCTGAGTGTGTAATCCGACAGATCAATGAAGTCGTAATCATTTTTTACCGTGACGGAGAGCGAGCCTGTGTTCGGCACAAGGTCAGCAGATATGGCAGTATCGGCAACGGACAGTCGGATCGGTTGTATGACCTTCTTGTACTCGAGCATACCGGGGCCGATGGTTCTGTCTGGGAACACGAGTCCGTCCATACAAAAGTTTGAATTATTCGGATAGTCACCGTAGTCGCCGCCGTATTTGTAGAACACACGTCCGTTTTCGTCATAACAGCGTATCCCGTGATCACAGAACTCCCATACAAAACCACCCTGCATGCGCTCGTTAGCGTTAAACAGCTCGTAATAATCCAAGAGCGCGCCAGGGCCGTTACCCATCGCATGTGCAAACTCGCATATGATATGCGGCTTGTGGTGCTGTTGGGCTCCGATGATGTCCATGCGCTTCATGTTGCTGTACATTGTGCTGTATACATCCGTGATCGTCGCGTCGCGGTCTCCCTCGTAATGGATCAAACGCGTCGCGTCTATCTGACGGATGGCCTCGGCCATCTTGTAGAAGTTTGAGCCCATGCCCGATTCGTTACCGAGTGACCAGATGATCACGCAGGGGTTGTTCTTGTCGGTCTGAACCATGCGCGTGCCACGCTCGATATACGCGAGGCTCCAAAGGCTGCTGTTTGTTATTTGGTTGTAGTTATTTATCCATTCGAAGCCGTGGCACTCGAGATCCGCTTCCTCGATCACATATAAGCCGTGGCGGTTACAGAGCTCGTAGAAATATGGATGATTTGGGTAATGTGAGGTGCGTACAGCGTTGATGTTGTGACGCTTCATGATAAGGATGTCGTTTTCCATCGACTCAAATGTCACCGTGCGACCATTGTCACAGTCGAAGTCGTGCCTGTTCACACCATATAACATGATCTTCTTGCCGTTTATATAAAAGTTGTTGTCATCGTTGGTTATCTGTCTAAAGCCTATTGAAATAGGTATCTGCTGTTCGCCGAACTCGGAATGTAACGTAATAGTCAGCGTGTAAAGGTTAGGGGTCTCGGCAGTCCATTGGAGCGGGTGCTTTACATACAAGCTCAAGCTGTGCGTCGACAAACCTGTCGACAGGTCAGTATGTGTATCGATCTCTTTCAACACACCGATGTTATGCCCGTCGGCGTCGTCAAGACGCGCCTCGTAACGGTATGCGGCTTTCGCGGAGGGCTCACGGCTCTCGCTATGGGACTTGACTGAGAGCTCCAGATCGAGTGTCGCGTTTGTATATGTAGTATCAAATGTTGTTGTCGCAAATAAATCGCAGATATAAACTGCGGGCACGGTGATGATCTCCACATCACGGAAGATACCCGAAAACCACCACATGTCCTGATCCTCAAGGTATGTGCCGTCCGACCATTTGTATACGATCACAGTGATTTCGTTTTCGCCGTCTGCTAAGAAATTGGTGATATCGAACTCGGCGAGCTGCCTGCTCACCTTAGAAAACCCTGCGAAATGCCCGTTTATCCAGAAATGGTATGCCGAATCCACGCCAT